>CAZNVN010000018.1:0-23750 GCA_964576635.1 uncultured Rhodospirillaceae bacterium | reverse complement strand
ACTAAATAGTTCTATCAACAACTCAGAAATTGTTTATTTTAGACTATCTAAAAAGATATCTAAATTCTCAGGCATTCCAGAAGGTTTAGATTTAGTAACTATAGGTGAAACCCTAGGATTAAATCGTGATCTTAGGTTTGCTTATGTCCTAAAGGATAACAAACATATAAATCAATTTGCAAAGATTTTTATAAAATTATTTCCCTCTATTAACTTTGTAAAAATTCCTTCTTGGGATTGTGCCCCATATGACTTTTCTTCCCCTGATTCAAGAATTACTGGGGAAAGAATAAACGCTATTATAAATTTAAGTAGTAAAACTAATCTTCCAAGATTAGTATTATTGTGTGTTAATTCACTAACTCAAAAAACTATTCTTTCTCATTATTTCTCTAACACAATATTTAGACTTAACAATGAAAGTATTATTGAATGGGATAGTTTTACTTTAATGTTAATAAACTCTGGGTACAGAAGATCTGAAACTGTAATAGAAGTTGGAGAATATGCAATTAGGGGAGTGATAATAGATATTTTTAGTTCGAATTATGATTGTCCCATTAGAATAGATTTGATTGATAATAAGATATCTTCTATCAGACTTTTTGACCCGTTAACTCAAATTAGTTTAAAAAAAATAGACTCAATAATTATTTTGCCTGTATCTGAATTAATATATTCCTCTAAAGCAATTAATAATTTCAAATATCAATATAGAGAAAAATTTGGAATTAATTCTGTTAAAGATAATATTTATCAGTCAGTTATAGAGAATACTAGGTATCCAGGAGTAGAACATTGGATTCCTCTCTTTTATAGTAAGTTAGGTAATATTTTTGAGGTTATTGATAAGTCGTATACTTTTGTTGTTAATGAAGATTTTGAAGAACTTTATGAAAATAGAATTGAAGAAATAAGAGAAGCGTATAATTCAAGATATATTACTTATAAAAATATAAAAAAAAATAAAAGCTCATCTGACTATTACAAACCATTAGAATTGGAAACTATGTATTTAGATGAAA
Organism: uncultured Rhodospirillaceae bacterium; assembly: GCA_964576635.1. Lineage (GTDB taxonomy): Bacteria > Pseudomonadota > Alphaproteobacteria > TMED109 > TMED109. The sequence continues at coordinate 22,725 of CAZNVN010000018.1, read as the reverse complement.
AAAAAATAGATAGTTATATGAAAGAAAGAAGAGTTATTCATTTTAGTAAGATAACAACTTCTTCTGACTGTATTGATATAGGAGGAAGAATAACTACAGGAATGTTTCAAAATAAGGATTCTATTAATAAAGGAATTTTTAATAATCTAATTAATTTTTTAGATCAGAATAAGAAACAAAAAGTGAAAAGTATAATAGCTTGTAAATCTGAGGGAAGTAGAAAAAGAATAATTAAATATTTTGATAAAGAAGGTTTTTATAATTATGAAATAAATAATACTTGGGATGAAAAGTTTTATAATGATACTCAAACTATATCACTAATGCAGTATGACATAGATGAAGGTTTTAGAACGAATAAGCTAATAGTTATAACTGAAAAAGAAATTTTTGGTAAAAAATTATCCTCATTTAGAAAAAAAATAAAAAAATCAAATATTAATTTAAGTGAAATTGAAAATTTTCATATAGGAGATCATTTAATTCATTCGGAGTATGGTTTAGGAAAATATTTAGGGTTAAAGACAATAAAAATACATGGTTTGAAAAGTGATTGTTTAACCTTGTCCTACCTAGAAGGGGACAAAGTTTTTGTACCTGTTCAAAATATTAACTTAATAACTAAATATGGAGGAGGTATTTCTTCAGCTCTATTAGATAAACTAGGCGCAAAATCATGGAGTAGTAAAAAAAATAAAGTAAAAGGGAAAATAAAAGATTTGGCTGAATCTCTCATTAGAATTGCTTCCAAAAGACATCTTAAAAAAGCTAAAAAGTTAGAAATTATAGAAGAAATTTATGAAAAATTTGCATTTAAATTTGATTATTATGAAACGGAAGATCAGTTAGATGCAATCAAAGACGTAATTAATGATATTAAATTAGAAAAACCAATGGATAGATTAATATGCGGAGATGTAGGTTTTGGAAAAACAGAAGTAGCTATGAGAGCTGCATTTATAGCTGTAAGATCTAAAACTCAAGTAGCATTAATTGCTCCCACAACTGTTTTAGCTAGACAACATCTAGAAACATTCAAAGATAGATTTAAAGGTGAAAAAATTAAAATTTCACATTTATCAAGATTAACTAAATTTAAAAACAGATTATCTATCATTAATGGACTTTCAAGTGGTGAAATTGATATTGTGATAGGAACACATTCATTGCTTTCTAGTGACATAAAATTCAAAAATTTATCATTATTCATTATTGATGAAGAGCAAAGATTTGGTGTAATGCAAAAAGAAAAAATTAAAAATTTTACAAATAATGTTCATGTTTTAACTCTAACAGCCACTCCTATACCTCGGACGTTACAAATGGCTATATCAGGTATTAGAGATTTATCCATTATTGCCACTCCACCACAAGAAAGAATACCTATTAGGTCTTTTATTATTCCCTATGATTCATATATTATTAGAGAAGCTATCAATAGAGAACTAAATAGAGGAGGGCAAGTCTATTGTATTGTTCCTCGTATATCAGATATAAAACTATTTGAGAGTAGAATAAGAAATATAGTGAAGAATGTTAGTATTGACATTGTTCATGGCAGTATGAAATCTCATGATATAGAAAACTCAATGTTGAACCTTTATGTTGGTAAAACTCAAATACTAATTGCAACAAGTATCATAGAAAATGGGCTAGATATACAAAAAGCAAATACTATTATTGTATATAAAGCTGAGATGTTTGGTTTAGGACAATTATATCAATTTAAGGGTAGAGTTGGTAGATCTAATAAAAGGGCTTATGCCTATTTTTTATTGGAACCGAATAAGCTTATTAATGAAAATGCGATAAAACGCTTACAGGTATTAGAATCTTTGGAGGGATTAGGCGCTGGTTTTAGTCTTGCTTCTTACGATTTAGATATAAGAGGATCAGGAAATTTACTAGGAGATGAACAGTCTGGACAAATTAAAGAAATAGGAATTGGTTTATATCAGAAGCTATTAAACGAAGCAATTTTAGAGTTAACAGGTGAAAAAACAGTTTATAGTGACTGGTCTCCTGAAATAAATATTCAGACAACAGCACTTATTCCAGAAAATTATATTCATGATTTAAGTTTAAGATTAAAACTGTACAGAAAAATAGGAAGGGCAGAAACTGATTTAGAATTTGAATCTTTAGCTGTTGAATTTTTAGATAGGTTTGGAAATATACCTAAAGAATTAGAATATTTATTTTCAGTTATGAAAATTAAAAGAAATTGTATTAATGCCTCTGTTAATAGAATCGATACTAGCTCAAAAGGTTTATTGATAGAATTTAGGAATGATGGGATGATTAATCCACAGAAATTAATAAATTGGATAAAAAATAACGTTTACTCAGTAAAGGTTCGCAAAGACCAGAAAATATTCATTTCTAAGAGTTGGGAATCAATCGAAGATAGGTTGCAAATTGTTGAAGAAGTATCATACAATTTGAGTCATATTTTGGATTAATTAGATATATCTTTTTCTATCATGCAGGTTGCGAAGACTTTTTCAAAAACTTCACTTTCTTGAGCTCCAGAAACGGCAATGCTTTTATTAAAAATGTAAAAAGGTACTCCCGAAATACCTGTTTTTTTATTATATAGGTCGTTATTTTTGATACTTTGTATTAAGTCTTTTCTAACTAATAAGTCTTCGTATATAAAGTTTTTTATTCCTGAATTAGTAGCTATATCAGATAATATAGAAGAATCTCCTATGTTTTTACCTAATAGAAAATAAGCCTTAAAAAGTTCTTCAACGACTATATTTTGTAAATTAAATTTTTTTGCAAATTCTATTAGTAGATGAGAGTTAAAGGAATTAGGCATTTTATTTATTTTTTCAAATGCAAAATTTATTCCTGAAGATATACCAGATTTTTTTATATTTGAGTAAAGCCCATCAGCTTTACTAGTACTACCAAATTTTTTTAATAAATAAACTTTTCTATCCATGCCTTGAGTGGGCATCTCAGGATTTAGTTGGAATGAGTGCCAATTGATACTAAAATTTAGATTATTTGATTTTTTGATAGCTTTTTCTAACCTTTTTTTACCAATGAAACACCAAGGACAAACAGTATCTGATATAATATCTATGGAAATCATATTAGTATTTTCCTTTTAAAATTATTAAAATATATTATACATTGTTAATAATTAAAAAAGTTTTATTTATCTATTTTTTATAGTAATCAAAAAGGAAAAAGAATGAATTTGAATTTTAGTGAAGAAGATCAAAAGTTTAAAACTGAAGTAAGATCATTTATTCAGGAAAATTTAAACAAGGAAACTGCTAAAAGAGTGGAAGAAGGTTTATCCATAAGCAAAGAATCTACTCAAGAATGGCAAAAAAAACTTGCTTCAAAAGGTTGGCTTGCCCCAGGATGGCCTAAAGAGTACGGGGGAACAGGATGGTCTTTAACTCAAAGATATATTTTTGACGAAGAATGTGGCGTAGCTTCTACTCCAAGAACGATTCCTTTTGGTGTTACTATGGTTGGACCTGTAATAATAAAATATGGTACGGAAGAACAAAAGAAAAAATATCTTCCGAAAATTCTATCTAGCGACGAGTGGTGGTGTCAGGGATATTCAGAGCCAGGATCAGGATCAGATCTTGCATCGCTTTCAACTAAAGCTAACAAAGAAGGTGATTGTTATATTATAAATGGAACAAAGACTTGGACTTCTTTGGCTCATCATGCAGATCAAATGTTTGCTTTGGTCAGAACAAGGTCCGATTGCAAACCGCAAGAAGGAATATCTTTTATACTTATAGATATGCAATCTGAAGGAATCTCAGTAAATCCAATTGTTACTTTGGATGGGGGAAGTGAAATAAATATGGTTTATTTAGAAAACGTCAAAGTTCCATTGAAAAATATTATTCATGAAGAAAATAAGGGTTGGACAGTAGCAAAATATTTACTCGGTCATGAAAGAGTATCTATAGCTGAAGTTGCCAGATCAAAGAAAGCTTTGTCTAAAGTAAAAGAAATAGCTCGCCTAAATTTAGATAGTGGGAAAAGTTTATTAGAAAATGAAAGATTTATGGATAAAATTATCAAGTGTGACATTAAACTTCAAGCGTTAGAATACGCGGAGTTAAAAGTAATTTCTGATGCAGTCAAAGGCAAGTCACCAGGGGCAGAAGCATCAATTTTAAAAATAAGGGGTTCGGAAATTCAGCAAGAAATTACGGAACTTACACTTGAAGCAAGTGGTTATCATGCATATCCATATCAAATACAAGCTTCTGAAAAAGGAAGTAATGAACCAATTGTGGGGCCAGGGTGGGGTGTTTCAGCTGCTCCTAAATATTTTAATATGAGAAAAACAACAATTTATGGAGGTTCAAACGAGATTCAAAAAAATATACTGGCCAAAATGGTATTAGGATTATAGGTAGCATAGTGGATTTATCTTTTACAGAAGACCAAGAATTGATTAAAAATTCAGTAGAAAAGTTTGTTACTGATAATTATGCTTCAGATAAACGTAGAAGAATTATAGCAGAATCAAAAGGATTTGATGAAGAAATTTGGAAGTCATTTTCAGAATTAGGTTGGTTAGCTTTACCTTTTCCAGAAAAATTTGGAGGTTTTGGTGGAGGTTTAATAGACCTAATGATTTTGATGAAAGCATTTGGTAAAGCTTTAATAGTAGAACCTTATGTTTCTACAATAGTTATCGGTGGAAACATTCTGACTTTCTGTCCTGAAGGTGACTTAAGAAATAGCATATTATCTAGTATAATATCTGGTAATAAAAAAGTCTCTTTTGCTTTTGCAGAGCTTGGATCACGATTTAATCCATATGATGTTATTACTTCAGCAAAAGAATCTTCTGGTGGTTGGAAAATAAATGGACAGAAAACTGTAGTTTTTGGTGGAGGACAAGCAGATTATATTTTACTTTCTGCTAGAACAAGTGGTAATAGACTTGATAAATCAGGAATATCTATTTTTTGCATTGATCCAAAAGATAAAAATGTAGAGGTTCAAGATTACCCTACGGTAGATGGTTTTAGAGCTGCGGAAATTAAAATCAATAATCTGAAGTTAGATAACAATGCTCTGCTTAGTGAAAAAAATAAGGCTTTAGAAATTATTGAAAAAACTTTTTTGATCGCGCTAGTTGCTACTGCTGCTGAAGCTTCAGGTATTATGGAAAAAATGTATGAAATGACTCTGGAATATATTTCTACTAGAAAACAATTTGGAGTGACTATAGGAAGTTTTCAAGCAATTCAGCACAGAGCAGTTGAAATGTTAATACTTAGTGAAGAAATGACTTCCTTATCCTCTATGGCCGCTTTAACTAATGATAAATCTTTATCAAATAAAAAGCCTATCTACTCTTCTAAAATCAATATAGGTATAGGAGGCAGAAAACTAGGACAAGAATCTATACAATTACATGGGGGAATGGGAGTTACCGAGGAGATGGAAATTGGGCAATACTTTAAGAGACTTACGCTGCTAGACACATTTTTAGGAAATGCTGATTACTATTTAAAAGAGTATTCTAAGGTGGAATTTAATTAAATAGGATTGATCCCATTGAATAACAAAATTTATTTTTTAACTTCTAACCCCAGGTTAGGGTGTGTAGGGCTACTAATAGTAATTGCAATTATATCTTTTATTATTTTTATTATAGGTCTTAGCATTTTATTAATTCCCATATTAATTGGATGTTTTGTGCTATATTACATATACATTAAGTTTTTTAAAAATTATTTTTATAAAGAAAAAGTAAGTAATAATGAAAAGGGATTTACAGAAGCTGAGTATATAGAGATAAATAAAAAAGATGAAAAAGATGATTAATTTCAATTAATTAAGTCTTACTATTAAAAGCTTCTATATATATATTTTTTTCATCTGCATTTAAACTTTTTACTTTATTTAAACAATCTTCTACAAATTGAGGTGAGCCAGAAATTAGTATGATATGCTCACTTAACTCAGCAAATATCTTATTTAAAATTGTAGGAATTCTACCATATAAGAATCTTGACTCGTTTTTAGGTTTTTCTCTAGTTAAAGTAATTTTAAAAGAAAACATATTATTTTTAAAAGATAGCTTTTGAAGTTCTTCCATCATGAGAATTTCTTCTCTATTTCTAAAAGATGAAACTAGCATTATTGGAAATTTACTTTCAGATGTTGCATGTTTCTGCATCAAAGACAATACTGGAGAAATTCCTGTACCACCTACAAGAGCAAGTATTGGCTTTTTTATCTTTATAGGTATTGAAAAATTACCAAATGGACCATTAATTGTAATTATATCTCCTACATATATATTTTTTTTGATATAAGCACTTGCTTTTGAATTATTATGACATGCAACTAAAAATCTTAATATGCCACTAATTGCATTTCCATTTTCATCAGGAGTATCAACTATAGAATATTCCCTATTGGGTGTAATATCAGGTATTACCAACTCTACACTCATCCCAGCTTCGTATAAAAAATGATTGTTACGTGAAATGGTTATTCCTATTTCTTTTACTAATGGAGTAATTTGTCTTGCAGTAATTACTTCAGCAATTATATTTCTCGGTTTCATATTTTTATAGAGATCTGATTGAATAGGTAATGGACTTATTAATTCAATTTCTATATCAGATGAGATAGCTTTAGATTGACATGCAAGAAATATATTATTTTTTATATCTTTCTCACTAAGAGCTTGATTAAAACTATTTTCTTTATCAATTTTACCATTGATTAACTTTGCTTTACAAGTTCCACAAACACCTGAGCGACAGCTATAGGGAAGTTTAATTCCCTCTTCTATACTACTTTGGATAATATTTTTATCTTTTCTAATGGAATATGCTAAATCTTTATTTCTTATAGAAATGTTAGCTTTATCAACTAAACTCATACCATACTTTTCCATTTAATGGAGCAACCAATGCTAGGATTATTAAAAGGAATTGTTTTATCTTCTTTCATGGCTTTCATGGATAAATATAGCTCTCTCGTGAGATTAGGGTTATTTTTAAGGCCAGAATTATCTATTCTACCTCTGTATCTTAAGGTTTTATATTTATCAAATCCAAAAAAATCTGGAGTGCACGCGGCATTATACTGTTTTGCGACTTCTTGAGTTTCATCATATAAGTAGGGAAAACAAAAGTTATATTTTTTCGAAAACTTTTTCATATTATCAAAGCTATCTTCTGGATATTCATCTGTGTTATTTGACATTATGGCGACACTATTAATTCCTATATTACTCAAATCTTTTGCATCTCTAACTATTTTATTCATTACAGCCTTAACATATGGACAATGATTACATATAAACATTACTAATATTCCATTTTTCCCATATAGTTTATCAAGTGAATAGTATTGGTTATCAATATTTTTTAATTTAAAAAATGAAGCTTTTACATTTTTATCAATTATAAATGATTCTGTAGCCATAATTTCCAAGCCTAATTATTAATATATAAATCTAATATTTTTTTTATTTAAAATCCAACTACTATTTTTTTTTATTAAAAAACTTGAATCTATTGTGTTCAGAGATTAATAAAGCATGTTAATATTTTATTTTTAAAAATTAGGATAAACTTAATGTTAATTAAAGTTAATCAACTTACTAAAAAATTTGGACCTTTTACTGCTGTTGATAATATAAGCTTTAATTTAGATAGAGGTGAAGTTTTAGGATTTCTTGGGCCTAATGGGGCTGGGAAAACAACAACTATGAGAATGATAACTGGATTTCTTCCTCCTACATCAGGTAATGTTCAAATATCAGACTTAAATATTCAAGAGTTTCCCATCATAACTAAGAAAAAAATAGGTTATGTACCAGAGGGGGCGCCTCTTTATGGGGAAATGACTGTTTTAAAATTCCTAAAATTTATATTTCATTTACGAAACAATAAAAAATTAAATGACAAAGAAGTAGTATATAATGCTGTCGAAAAATTAGGATTAGAAAAAGTCTTGTATCAACAAATAGAAACTTTATCGAAAGGTTATAAGCGAAGGGTAGGGTTAGCACAAGCTATACTACATGATCCTGATATTCTAATTTTAGATGAACCTACAGATGGTTTAGATCCTAATCAAAAACACCAAGTTAGAAAATTGATAACTGAAATGTCGTCTAATAAGGCTATTATTATTTCTACTCATATATTGGAAGAGGTGGATGCGGTATGTACAAGAGCTATGATTATATCAAATGGAAAAATGATCATAGATAAATCACCTAAAGATTTATTAAAAGAAGGAAATCAACATAATGCTACTTTAGATGACGTATTTAGAAATCTTACAATAGAGAGTGATGTGAGTAATAATGCATAATATTATATCAATTACTAGACGAGAATTATACGGATACTTTGCTACGCCAGTTGCTTATGTTTTTTTAGTTATATTTTTACTATTAGCGGGATTATTTACTTTTTATATGGGTTCTTTTTATGAAAGGGGACAGGCGGACTTATCTGCATTTTTTGATTGGCACCCATGGCTATATCTTTTTTTAATTCCAGCTATTGCAATGCGTTTATGGGCTGAAGAAAGAAAAAATGGTACGATCGAGCTTTTAATGACTTTACCTATCACTGTGTTACAAGCAGTAGTAGGAAAATTTATAGCTGCTTGGTTATTTACTGCAATAGCTCTCTCTTTAACTTTTCCTATATGGTTAACAGTAAATTATTTAGGAAACCCGGATAACGGCATAATTATTTCAAGCTACTGTGGCAGTTTTCTTATGGCCGGTGGATATTTAGCTATAGGGTCTTGTATTTCAGCATTGACCAGAAATCAAGTTATTGCATTTGTTGTGGGTATTGCAATCTGTTTTCTGTTTACTGTAAGTGGTATGCCAATAGTTTTAAACTTTTTTTCTGGATGGACTCCACAAGCTTTATTAGACACGATTGCCTCATTCAGCTTTATTACTAATTTCACCGATATGACTAGAGGAGTAATTGACATAAGAAATATAATATATTTTATTTCTCTGATTATGGGTTCGTTATCTCTTAACATAATCATTATAAACCAAAAGAAAGGTTTATAATGTAATGAAATCATTTTTAAAAAATAATTCTTTATCTAATAGGTTGCTTATTAATATATCCATAATATGTATTATAATTGCTTTTGTTTCTATTAATACTCTTAGTAATCAGTTGTTCAATTCAGCAAGAATAGATTTAACTCAAGATAACTTATATACATTAAACCAAGGTACTTATGAAGTATTAGAAAATGTAAATGAACCTATAACATTAAGATTATTTTTTTCTGATAAGTTGAGTAGAGATATCCCCCCTTTGAGAGAGTATGGACAAAGAGTCAGAGAGCTAATTGAAGAATATGTAGCAAACTCAAAAGGTATGATTATATTAGAGAGAGTTGATCCAGAACCATTTACTGATAATGAAGACTTGGCTATGGTTTTTGGTTTGCAGGGCATGCCTTTATCACAAGCAGGAGAAAAATTCTATTTTGGATTAGTAGCATCTAATTCTACTGATGATATTTCAGTTATTCCATATTTTGACCAGACAAGAGAATCATACTTAGAATATGATCTTTCTAGAATAATTAACGATTTAGCTAATCCTAAGAAACAAAAACTTGGAATGCTAACATCCTTACCTATTGGGGGAGGATTAGCTTATCCAGATGCTCCAACTTCTGAATTTGTTCCACCTTGGGTCATATATGAAAGGTTAAGTGAATTATTCGAAATTAAAAATTTAGGAGATAGTTTTAGCTCAATTCCAGATGATATAGATGTTTTGATGTTAGTTCATCCCAAGGATCTAAGTAAAGAAACTAAATATGCAATTGATCAATTTATCATGACTGGTAAAGGTGTGATCTTTTTTATAGATCCTTATTCTGAAGTAGAAAGAAATGCTCTTCCTATAGAGCAAAGAAGAACATATATACCTAGCTCTAATCTCAATGATTTATTTAAAGAATATGGTTTTTATATAGAACCAGGTATGATCGTAGGGGATAGAATATATGGTAGACAAGTCACAATTGGTAGAACTCCTAATTTAAGGGTTACCACTTATGTTCTATGGATTGCTCTTAACAAACAATTACTTAATCCTCAAAATAGTATCACCAGCGACTTAGAAACTATACTTACAAATACTTCAGGTGCTATAGCAATTAATGAGGATGCAGACATCAACTTCGAACCATTATTTACATCTAGTAAGGATTCTATGTTAATTGAACGTTTTAAAATACAATTTAGACCAGATCCTACCTTATTACTTTCAGAATTTGAATCATTAAATAAAAATTTAAATTTGGCTGTGAGGGTAACAGGTAGTACAAATTCAGCTTTTGAAGGAAGTATTGATGGCGTCATAGAGAATAGTAAAACTCATATTGGTTCATCAAATATTAACTTAATAGTTTTTGCAGATACTGATATTTTAGCTGATGAAACATGGAACCAATCTCAAGATAATTTTGGGAGAAAGACTTTTAATCCTATTGCAGACAATGGATCTTTAATAATTAATTCTTTGGAGTCTTTGTCTGGAAAAGGTGAACTTATTTCATTAAGAAGTAGGGGCATATCTGCTAGACCTTTTCTAGTTGTAGAAGAACTAAGAAGAAAGGCTGAAACGTCCTATAGAAAAACTGAACAAAAGTTACAAAATGAATTAAAAGGCACAGAAGAAAAATTAAGAAGCTTACAAAGATCTGCGTCTCTTGAAATGCAGGAAGGAGCTCCAATACTATCTAAAGAACAGGCAGAAACACTTAAAGTTTTCAGAGAACAAATTATTAATATAAGAAAAAGGTTAAGAGATGTACAGCGTGACTTAAGGCTAGAAATAGAACAACTAGGACTGATACTTAAAATATATAATATTTGGTTTATGCCTGCACTCGTAGCTATTGTTTCAATTGTAGTTTTTATTTTGAGAAGACGAAAAAGAATAACTCATCTGGCAAGTGTACAGAATAAACGGTAGATAATTTATGAAAAAAATGCATTCATATATTTTAATAATTGTAACCTTATTATTGGTCTCTTTAACAATTAGTGTAAGTTGGTTTAGAGATATTGAAAGCAGAAGGATTGAAGGCGAGAGGTTCTTATTTCCTGAATTAGGTACACCTACAGATGTTAATGCTCTAAAAATGTTAAATGATATAACTGAAGTGAGAATAGAAAGTCCAAAAGAAGCTTTTTCAATTATTAAAAATAAAGAAAGTTGGATTTTACCAAATCTTGCTAACTTTCCTGTTTCTGTAGATAAAATAAAAAGAGTAATTGTGGGACTTGCTCAACTCGAAACTATTGAAGCAAAAACTCGAAATCCAGAGTTGCATGGAGAACTTGGTTTAAATTTACCTTCAAGCGATTCATCTCCATCAACCTCAATTTCTCTTATTGGAAAAGAAAACAATATTTTAGCTACTTTACTGGTAGGGAAAGATTCAAAATCAGGAAAAGATACCAGATATGTTCGCCGACCTGATGCTCAGCAGACTTGGTTAGCCTGGAGAAATTTTGAATTACCAGACACCAAAATTGGTTGGCTAGATGAAGATCTCTTTAGTATAGCGAGATGGAGGGTAGCTGATATAAAAATATCTCATACTAATGATTCTGAAGTTTTTATCGCTAGAGAAAATTATGCTGAGCAATACTTTAAAATTCAGAATCTTGATGAAGATGTATTACCATTGAACCCATATGTGGGGAATCAGCTTGGTAGTTCTATAGAAAAACTTCCTATTAAAAATATTATGCTAAAAGAAAATATTAATAAGGAGGATGCTATAGTTGGTGAATATACAACTTTTGATGGTTTGAAGGTTATTGTAGAGAGTTTTGTTTTTAAAGGCGAAATTTGGATAAGTCTCAATGCATCTTCAGATATAAACTTAAGAAGGGAATTACCAGCAGATGGTCCAAACATTGTAGGGTTACCGGAAATGCCATCCTTTGAAAGTGTTGTAGAAGAAGCAGAGTCATTAAATGAGCAATTCAGTAGTTGGTTATTTCAATTTTCTAAAAGCAAACATGTTCAATTTAGGACGAAACTTAAGGATATAACTAAGATACAAGACTTAGAACAATAGTAAGATTATTTTCCTTCAAACTCTACAAGCGAATAAGTCTTAAATCCCTTCTGATTTAGTCTTTTACTCCCTAACAATTCAGGTAAATCGATTAAAAAACAAAACTCTAATATATTAGCCTCACATTTTTGAGTTAGAGAAGCTGCGGCTAAAGCTGTCCCTCCAGTAGCAATCAAATCATCTACAATAATTACATTTGCATTACTCTTTAGTGCATTTATATCAATTTCTATTGAATCTTTCCCATACTCTAATTGATATTCTTCAGAATATACTTTACAAGGTAATTTTCCTTTTTTTCTTATAGGCACTAAGGATACCCCTAGTTTATCTGCCAACATAGCGCCAAAAATAAAACCTCTAGATTCTATTGCGACTATTGCTTGTATGTTAGATTTATAATATCTTTTATAAAAAGATTCTGATATAAATTGCAGAGCTTTTCCGTTATATAATAACGTAGAAATATCTCTAAACATTATTCCTTGTTTTGGATAATTAGGAACAGTTCTTATGAGACTTTTAATATTCATTATATTTCCAATAATATTTTTTTTTACTAATTTATGTTACTCTAATAATAAAAATAATAGTGTAAATATTTTATCTCAATCAAGTGATATCATTGGGAAAGAAGTTAAATATACTGTAAGAGAAAAAGAAACTCTTATTGATATTGCAAGAAAATTTGATATCTCTTTTGCTGATATAATGTCTGCTAATGGTCGTATTGATCCTTGGTTGCCAAAAATAAATAGGAAAATCTTAATTCCTAAAAGACATATTATGCCTAGTGTAAAGAGAGATGGCATAATAATTAATTTAGGAGATTTAAGAATTTATTTTTACAAGAACCATTTATTAATTGGTACTTATCCAATAGGGATAGGAAGAAGTGGTTGGGAAACTCCATTAGGTCTAGCAGAAGTAATTGAAAAAAAGATAGATCCCTTTTGGATTCCTCCAGATTCTGTTAGAGAAGAGGATCCTAGCTTACCAAAAATCGTTGCTCCTGGTGAAGAGAATCCTTTAGGTACTCGGGCAATATACTTATCTATGCCATCTTATTTAATTCATGGAACCAACAAACCTTATGGAGTAGGAATGAAAGTTTCACATGGCTGTATAAGAATGTATCCAGAAGATGTTGAATCCTTGTTTGATTTAGTTGAGGTCGGAACTAAAGTAAATATTATAAATGAACCTATCAAAGTAGGTTGGCATAACAATGATCTTTATATTGAGGTTCATCAACTACCAGCATATGCTTCTGAAAAAAATACTTTAGAAAATAAGGACAGAAGAAATTTATACCCTCTTGCTACGACCATGGTACAAAAAGTTGCAGGAGTAAATATTACTGAAGTTGATTGGCAAGTTGTATTTAAGTCAGTTATAGAAGCTAAAGGAATCCCCACAAAGATATCAGAAGAGGAAAGTAAATAATAATAGCTGCTCTTAATAATCAGCTTTTATTAATAAAAAACTTATTTACGCGAAATAGTTTCAAACATTCTATCTATTTTATCATTCAATGCTCTTAAAGCAGCCTGATTTTGATTAGCCATTTCTACTGCTCTCTCAGCAATTCTTCTCACTGTTTGCGCTTGTTGAAAAGCTTCATTAGCTCTAGTCATTGCCGCATCCGCAGTGGATTGAGCTCCTTGAGCTGCAGTTAAAGCCTCCGCAGCAGCAACTCCACCAGAAGTACTAGCTGCTGATTCTTCGGCTAGCTGAGTATTTTGACATCCCAGAAGGGCTAAAAAACCAGAAAATAAAATTGCAGTAAAAAATAATTTTTTGTTAAAAATATTCATCTATTCTTCCCCCAAGTTATAATATTATCAGAGAAAACATTACTATTTAGAAATACTATAAATTATTGACAAAAGCAAAGTTAAAATATTGTTAAATATAAAATATATATTCTAATAAGTTGCTCTACCACCTGACAAATCAAAAGTTGCTGCTGTACTATAGGAACATTCTTTTGATAACAACCAACAAATTAGTGCTGCCACTTCTGAAGTTTTTCCCATCCTTCCCATGGGTATTTTTGAAACCATGTATTCTTTGTGTTCATTACTAACTTGTGACAACATCTCTGTATCTATAACTGCTGGTGTTATACTATTAACCAAGACTCCTGAGCTTGAGACTTCTTTTGCCAGAGACCTAGTAAAAGTTATAACTCCTGCTTTGGATGCACTGTAATGGGCAGCATTCGGATTTCCTTCTTTTCCTGCAACAGAGGCAATATTAACTATTCTACCATAATTGTTGCTTACCATTCCATTAACCAATTCTCTGCAACATAAAAATGTTCCCGTTAAATTTATATTTATTACTCTCCTCCATTCATTTGGCTCGGTATTAGCAACTGTCGCATTATCTCCTGCTACTCCAGCACAATTTACTAATAAAGAAGGAGTCCCTAATTTATCCCTAACTATTTCTGCAGCATTTTTTACAGAGTTTTCATCAGAAACATCTACTTTCAAAGGAATAGAATTATTCCCAATTTTTTTTGAGAGTAATTGTATATTCTTTTCATCGTAATCCCACAATGCAACTTTAGCTCCATTTTGTGAAATTCTTGTTGCCGTTTCTTTTCCTATTCCTCTTGCAGCTCCAGTTACTACAGCTACTTTTCCCATATAATCATCAGTATAATTTATCATTTTTGCTCCATAAAATAACTATTTCTAATTAATATTATATAAACTAGAATATATTCATGAAAATTAATAATAAAAATTACAAATATAAGATTGCAGTGATTCCGGGTGATGGAATAGGAAAAGAGGTTATAAATGCTAGTTTAACTATACTTAAGGCTATACTTGATCTTACAAGGATAAAGATAAATAAGACGATATTTCCGTGGGGCAGTGACTATTTTAGAAAGCACGGAATTATGATGCCTAAGAATGGGGTGAAAAAATTATTAAATTATGATGCAATTTTATTCGGAGCTGTGGGTGATCCCAAAATAAGCGATGATATTACTTTATGGGGTTTAAGATTAGAAATATGTCAAAAATTAGATCAATTTGTTAACCTTAGACCATCTAAATTTATTCCTGGATTTAAATCACCCTTAAATTATGATTTAGCAAAAAAAATTAATTTTGTAATAGTTAGAGAAAATAGTGAAGGAGAATACTCTGGATCTGGAGGAATAATACATAAAAATCTCTCTAATGAAGTAGGAACAGAAATTGCTATTTTTACAAAAAAAGGATGTAATAGAATTCATGAATATGCATTTAAATTAGCAAATTCCCGTCCAGACAGGACACTTACATTAATTACTAAATCTAATGCCCAAAGACATGGGATGAAAATATGGGATAAATCTTTTTACGAAATAAGTAAGAAATTTCCTAAAGTTAAAACTGATAGATTACTGGTAGATGCTGCTACCGCACTAATGGTAAGTACTCCCGAAAAATTCGATGTATTGGTTGCTACTAATTTGCATGCAGATATATTATCAGATTTAGCATCCGCATTACTGGGAAGTTTGGGTTTAGGAGCTACAGCTAACTTAAGTTTAAACAAAAATATTCCTTCTATGTTTGAACCAATTCATGGAGCAGCCTTTGATATAATAGGAAAAAATATGGCTAATCCAATTGGTGCTCTTTGGAGTGTGGCTTTAATGTTAAATGATTTGGGAGAAAAAAGATCAGCAGATATAATTCATAAATTAATTAATATATATGCAGAAGAAGGAGGGCCATTTACTACTGATCTGGGAGGAAAAGCTGGTACTAGTGATGTAGTAAAAATATTTCTTCAGAATTTAAAAAGACTAAATACAAAAAAATAAGTAGACTTCGACTTAAATTATATATTAAATCAGCCATTCCAATAAATATATTTTGATTATTGCGAGGATTAATGAATGACTATTAAACCTTATACTGCAGTGGGACTTATACCCACAGTTAGAGGGATTAGAGTTAGGGCGGATATAAAGCACAATTTGTCTCATCTTAAAGGTTTATCTAAAGCAGCATCATGGTTATCAAGCTTAGATCTACCAGTAAGATTAATAGCAATTCCTGAAGGAGCATTACAGGGATTTAACGATGAAGTATTAGATGTGGATCATGAAGAATTTGCAAAAACATGTTGTATAGATATTCCAGGATGGGAGACAGATGTATTAGGTGGTATAGCAAGGGAATATAATAGTTTTGTAATGGCTCAAGCAAAAGCAAAACATCCTGACTGGCCTAATAGATTCTTTAATTGTGGCTTTATAATAGATCCTGCTGGAGAAGTTATATTAGTACACTATAAAGTCTCCCCTTTATTTCCTGTAGAACATTCTGTTTGTCCTCATGATATTTATGATTGGTGGATAAAGAAATATGGAAATAACTTAGATGCATTTTGGCCAGTTGTGGAAACAGAAATTGGTAGATTAGGAATCATGATGGCAAATGAAGGTTCTTATCCTGAAAATGCTCGTGCACTAGCACTTAACGGGGCAGAAGTAGTATATAGAGCATCTTATCCGCATCCAGCTACAGGTAATGACATATATGAAATACAAAGCAGAGCTCGAGCTTTAGATAATAATATGTATGTAGTAGATTGTTATTTGGTCAACTTATATCTACACGGAGGAGCGGATACTCCAATAGATACTTTTGGGGGCAAATCTTATCTTATTGATTATAAAGGCCAAATTGTTGGGAAACAGGAATATGGAGGAGTTTCTACTTATGTAAGTGGGGTAATAAATATTCAAGCGTTAAGGGATCATAGGAATCGTGCTCAATGGGATAATTGGTTAAAAGATATTAGAACGGAATTATATCAACTATTATACAAAGATCCGATATACCCTAAGAATTTATACTTGAAGAACAAGCCTATGAGGCACGATGAGTATAAAAAGGAAGTTATTGATAAACAAATTAAATTAATGCATGATCGTGATATTTGGTCAAAAAAATAGGTTCCAATAAGGAGAAAAGAATGTTTAAAAAAGGTGATCAAGAAGTTTTATCTGAAATGGATGAAAGTAGTTATTCTAAAGATAGAGTTAAAATAGTGCTTAATGAAAAGCATATGCCTACTCATTGGTATAATATATGTTCTGATTTACCAACCCCACTAGCACCACCTTTAAACCCTGATACAGGAGAACCTATAGGTCCTGAAGATTTGGCACCTTTATTTCCAATGAAATTAATAATGCAAGAAGTAAGTACTGATAAATTAATTGAAATACCTGATGAAGTGAGGGATATATATCGTCAATGGAGACCAAGTCCTTTGTATAGGGCTAGAAGACTAGAAAAAGCCTTAGATACTCCTGCTAAAATTTATTATAAGTATGAAGGAGTTAGTCCTTCAGGAAGTCATAAGCCTAATACAGCTGTTGCCCAAGCGTATTATAATAAAGAAGAAGGAATTAAAAAACTTACGACTGAAACAGGAGCAGGGCAGTGGGGTTCTTCATTAGCTTTTGCAGGAGCTTTATTTGGAATTGAGGTTGATGTCTATATGGTAAAAATCAGCTTTGAACAAAAACCATATAGAAAAGCATTAATGGAAAGCTATGGAGCCAGATGTGTTGCAAGCCCTAGCAAAGAAACAGAAGCTGGTAAAAGTATTTTAGCATCAGATCCTAAGAGTACGGGTAGTTTAGGTATTGCTATATCAGAAGCAGTAGAAATGGCTGCTAAAAGAGATGATACAAAGTATGCATTAGGGAGTGTTCTAAACCACGTATTACTTCATCAAACAATAATAGGGCAAGAAAGTATGAAACAACTAGAAATTGCTGGTGATGAACCTGATGTAATAGTGGGGTGCACAGGTGGAGGATCTAATTTTGCTGGAATTGCTTTTCCATATTTAGGTAAAAATTTAAGAAAAGAAAGTAACATTAAAGTTTTGGCAGTGGAACCTGCTAATTGCCCTAGTCTAACCAAGGGAAAGTTTGCCTACGATTTTGGTGATACTGGTAAACTTACTCCATTAGTAAAAATGCATACCTTGGGCTCGTCTTTTGTTCCTCCAGGATTTCATGCAGGAGGTTTGAGATATCACGGCATGTCACCACTGGTTAGTCATCTGGTTAATGAGGGACATATAGAAACTACTTCATTTCAACAAATAGAATGTTTTGATGCTGGTGTCTTGTTTGCAAAGGCGGAAGGTATTCTTCCTGCTCCAGAAGCAAATCATGCAGTAAAAGGAGCTATATCAGAGGCTTTATTAGCTAAGGAAGCAGGAGAAAGTAGAGTTATTTTATTTAATTTGTGTGGTCATGGCCATTTTGATATGCAAGCTTATACAGACTATTTTGGAGGTAAGCTAGTTGATGAAAAATATGATGAGAGTGAAGTTGCTATGGCTCTAGCAAACCTACCTTCAGTTTCAGCATAATATTTGTTAGATAATTTAAGATAAAAACTTATTTATAGCATTGTTTACAATTTCTGGATGATCCTTGAAAGGACTGTGTCCACATTGCTCTATTATTAGATTTTCTATCTTAGTAGTGACTTGTTTATTAATACCTAGGATTTGATCTAAAGATCCATATTCGTCATTTTTACCTTGTATTAAGAGTATCGGAACTTTGATATCTTTAAGGTACTTTTCTATATTCCATGTTTTAAATTCCTCAGTTAACCAAATATTACACCAACCTTCAAATGCTCCAACTACATCTTTATGATATTTCTTAAGTTTTTTCTTTAAATCACTGTTTAACCATATTTTTTTAATATTCTTTATTGAGTTTATGCTTATCTCTTCCACAAATATATGTGGGGCTATAAGAATTAAAGATTTTAACGACAGCCCAGATCCTGCATAAATAATAGATATAGAAGCTCCATCTGAATGACCTAATAATATTGGAGGTTTTTTAATATTTAATTTTGAAATGAGTTTGGGTAAAGTTTTAAGTGCTTCCTCATGCATGAAATTTATACTTCTTTTATCTTTTAATGGTGAGGAATTTCCCATTCCTAATCTAGAATATAGATAGACATCCCTCTTAGTTATTGTAGAAATGATTTTAGGCCATTCTTTCCATTGATCAACGCTTCCTAATCCTTCATGTAGGAATATTATAGGATTCTTATCATTACCATTATTGAATATGACTTTAACTTCTATCTGTTTACCACTTATATTATAAAATTTTCTTATTTCTTTCATTCTATCTTTCTTAATTTATATCTTTGTATTTTGCCTGTAGAAGTTTTTGGTAGATCGTCTACAAATTCATACCATCTTGGGTATTTGAATGGAGTTAGAACAGATTTAACGTGATTAGTTAATTCTAATTCTAATTGTTTAGATTGCTCATAATTGTCGTTTAATACAATAAATGCTTTAGGTTTTATTAAATCGTTTTCATCTTTATTTGCTACCACTGCTGCCTCAAAAACACTGGTATGTTTCTGGAGAGCAGCTTCAACTTCAAAAGGTGAGACATATTGCCCAGAAACTTTCATCATGTCATCTGCTCTTCCACAATATGTATATACACCTTCATTATTCTTAGTATATTTATCACCTGTTCTAGTCCAATTCTTTAAGAAAGTATTTTTAGTTTTTTCTTTTTTATTCCAATAGCTAATCGCACTACTAGGACCATTTATTTCTAATTCTCCAATTTCATTATTATTTGCTGTAGTACCATCATCTTTAATTAATCTAGCCTTATATCCAGGAACCAAAACTCCTGTTGAGCCGGGAAAAATTTTATTTATTCTATTAGAAATAAACATATGCAACATTTCTGTTGTACCAATTCCATCTAAAACTTTTAGACTAAAATTACTTAGTAATTTTTTATAAAGGTGTGCTGGCAAAGCTTCTCCAGCAGAAATTCCTAGTCTCAATGAAGAAAAATCATTTTTATTTAAATTTTCTTTTAATAAAGATGCATACAAAGTTGGAACACCAAAAAATAAAGTAGGTTTTTTTTCTCTAATTACTTTCATAACAGAATTAACCGTAGGTCTTTCTGACATCAATATTGAAGTTGCTCCAACACTTAATGGAAAAGTTAATGCGTTTCCTAGTCCATAGGCAAAGTATAATTTAGGAGCAGAAAAGAATATATCTTTACTTGTTATTTTTAACACTTTCTTTGCATAACAGTTTGCGGTAGCCATTAAATTTTTGTGTGTATGTAATGTACCTTTCGGATTACCAGTTGAACCTGAAGAATACATCCATAAACATATATCATCTCTTTTTGTATTAGCTACTTCAATTGCTTCTGGTCCTTTGAGTAATTCATTAAAAGATATCTCGGATGTTATATTATTCCCAGAAACTATAATTTTTGCCTTTGATTTAGATTTTTTAATAGCATTTTTAATAGTTTTATACCTGGAAGAAGAAACAATTATAGCATCTGTTTCAGAATCTTCTATCATGTACCTATAATCATTTTCTGGAAGCATAGTATTGATACATATAGGAACTATACCTCTCCAAATAGAGCCAAGAAACGCAATTGGAAAATCAATGCTATCCTCTAATACAATAAGAATACGATTATTCTCTTTAAGGCCTATTTTATTTAAAGAAAAAGCGAATTTTTTAATATTATAAAATAAGTTTTCATAACTAATAGATTTATTACTATCTATAAATGCAGTTTTAGCTAAAGTTTTGGAAGAGGAATTCCTGACAATAAAGTCATCTACTACATTATAAAAGTTTTTATTATTCATATTGGTGCCTATAAAAAATTTTGAATATTTTTCTTAAACCACTCTACGGCAACTTCTTCTGGAAGAGAACCCCCAGAAGCATCATGGTAATAGGGTTTATCTATTCGTTTTGCTCCTAAAGAAGATAATATTTTATCAAATTTTTTTCCACCAAATGCAAAAGTATCTCGATGAGTAGCTAAGTCTCCTAATCCAAATATTGCATATCGTATATTTGACAGTTTAGGTTTATCTTTTTTTAAAAAACTGTAAAGTTTTTTTGCGTTATCTGGAACATCCCCTTGTCCATAAGTAGATGAGCATATCAAAATAGGATCCTTGTAGCTTAACATAATTTTAGGTTCAATAGTATCCATTTCATGAATCTCAGTAGTTATATTTTCGTTCTTGCAATGATAAGATATATCATCAGCGACTATACCTGCAGTTCCAGTCATCGTAGCAACTAAAATAATTAACTTTTTATTAGAGTCCATGAAATGCCTTAATGTATTAGTTTTATAAAAATTTTAGAGGCAATATTTATCATTAGATGTATAATCTGTAAATAGAGCAATTGTAAGAACTTAAAAAATACTAGTCTAATTGAGAAATTTTTATTAAGAACTATATTGAGATTAACGAAAGGCTTAAAATTGATTACCTTTGATAGAAATCCTGATTTATATAAACATTGGGAACTTAAAATAGATGGCATAAATGCAACCTTATCTCTTAACGTTTCTGAGAATGCAGGTATTCAGCCAGGCTATGAACTCAAGTTAAACTCATATGACTTAGGGGTAGATATAGAACTTAATGATGCTATACAAAGAATTCGATTTGAATATCCTGAAGTAAAAGTTGTTATTATTACTTCTGCTCAAGAAAAGAATTTTTCAGCAGGAGCAAATATTTATATGTTAGGACTTGCAGACCATGCTTGGAAAGTTAATTTTTGTAAATTCACTAATGAAACTAGAAATGGTTTTGAAGATTCTAGTAATACAGGTTCATTAAAATTTATAGCTGCGGTTAACGGTATATGTGCAGGTGGGGGCTATGAAATTGCTTTAGCTTGTGATGAAATTCTTCTTGTAGATGACCGTTCAAGTACTGTTAGTTTACCTGAAATACCACTATTAGGTGTTTTGCCAGGTACTGGTGGCTTAACTAGATTAATAGATAAAAGAAATGTTAGGCGAGATATAGCAGATTTATTCTGTACTAATGCTGATGGTATTAGAGGAAAGAAAGCTCTTGAATGGAATTTAGTGGATTATATTGAACCTCCTTCCAAATTTTCTTCACTCATAGAAACGAGAACCTTAGAATTATCAAAGCAAGTTAAACTAAGAAACGGCATAAAAGGGATAAAGCTTCGACCTTTAAATAGAGAGGTTTCAGATGATTTTATTCACTACGATAATATTACTGTAAATTTTGATAGAAAGAATAAGCTGGCTAATATTAAGATTCTAGGTCCTAAAGGTAAAGATATTATAAAAGAAAAAGAAATTAATAATCAAAGTAGCGAATGGTGGCCAATAAAAACAACTAGAGAATTAGATGATGCTATTCTTATGCTCAGGACAAATGAACTAGATATTGGAGTAATAACTATATCTTCAAAGGGTAGTCTAGAAAAGATATCTGAAATAAGTAATTTTATTTTTCAAAATAAAGATAATTGGTTAATAAATGAAATTATTGGTTTTTATAGGAGAACAATATCAAGGTTAGATGTTTCTTCCAGATCAATTTTTGCTATTATAGATGAAGAAAGTTGCTTTGCTGGAATGCTATTAGAGATAATTTTTGCAGCTGATAGATCCTATATGTTGAATAATTCTTTAAATAAAACTAAATCTAATAAAGGTCCGTATATATCCTTATG
>CAZNVN010000017.1:17628-23809 GCA_964576635.1 uncultured Rhodospirillaceae bacterium | reverse complement strand
ACCATGGTGATGATTGGAAACTATGGGTATTGTGTGATCGCAACCCTGTTGATAGATGGGTAGATGGACGTGTTACTTTATTGGGTGATGCGGCTCATCCTGTGCTTCAATATCTTGCACAAGGGGCATGTATGGCAATGGAAGATGCGGTATGCCTTGCTTCATGTTTTGATCATCATAGAGATGATGTAGAGTCAGCACTAAATAAATATCAAGATCGGCGTATAGTGCGTACAACTCGTATTCAAGTAGGTAGCCGTTTAATTGGAGAGTATGTCTATCATCCGGAGGGGGCAATAGCAGCAGTTCGAAATCAATCTATGTCTAATTTAAGTCCTGAGCAATGGTGTGATAGATTGGAATGGCTCTATGGAAAACATGCTTTTATGAACGATATAATTATGAAATAAATATTTCCTAAAAAATAAATATTTGCTAAGTAAGCATATATAATATTGAAAGGTTTTGAACTGCTATGAAAAAAATATTTTTACTATTTATGATTTTAATTTTTACTCAAGTATCTTCAGCGTTTGCTATGACTTTAGAAGAAGCTATCGAGAGTCCACTTAGAACCGAAGAATATAAATTGAGAGATCAATACAGACATCCCGGAGACACTTTAAAGTTTTTTGGCATTCAGTCGAATATGGCTGTTATAGAATTATGGCCAAGTCGTGGTTGGTATAGTGAAATCTTAGAACCTTTTTTATCTGCTGAAGGCAAATTTATGGGCGCAGACTTTGATCCTAATTATGCTTCCTGGACACCAAAAGCAATAAAACGAAATGCCAATCTAAGAGCTAAAAGTAAAACTTTATCTAGAATGAAAATGACAACACTTGCTCTAGATGACACTCCTTTAGCAGAGAAAGAATCTGTAGATATGGTTTTAACATTTAGAAATTTGCATAACTGGCTAAAGGCTGGAACATTGATGGATGTTTTTGATAAATCATTTTATGTTTTAAAACCCGGTGGAATATTTGGTGTTGTAGAACATAGGGCTTTACCCAATACCTCTATAGAAGATATGAATAAAAGTGGATATGTTACTGAGAAATTAGCCATAGACTATGCAAGAAAAGCAGGATTTATACTTGTCAAAAAGAGTGAAATAAATTCTAATCCAAAAGATCCAACAATTCATCCTAAGGGGGTATGGACGTTACCTCCTACTTTAAAATTAAAAGAAAAGGACAAAGAAAAATATCTCGCAATTGGAGAAAGCGATAGAATGACTTTAGTGTTTATTAAACCGAATTGAATCGTATTACTAATATAACTAATATTTCAATTTATTTTTTGCTGATTCAAGTAATGGTTTGATAACTTTTCCTTTTAGATCAATTCCTACACCACATTTACATCCAGGACAATCTAGACATGCATCTAATCCCATTTCTATAGCATAATCTAACGCTTTTTCACTTCCTGATTCTGTTGTCAAAGGATCAATTCTTATACGTTGGATTTTCAATAAAGTAAAAGGATTCCCATGCTGGTAGCCTTCGGAAGGGTCAGGTAAGTCTGTACTAGCACCAGGTATTTTTTCACTAAAATTACGTGCATGCATAGGACATTTATCTAAACAAGCATAACACTCAATACATGCAGTCAGATCGTGATAAGTATCTGGAGCCTCTACATTCAACTCATTTCCCATATTTACGTTATCAATTGCTCTCATTTGCCGTGATATTCCATCACGTCTCACCACTAAATCACTTAATACAGGTAAAGTTGCTAAAGAACTCAATTTATCTCCATCTCTCACACGTGAGCGACAAGCTATGCGTGGCTTATCATTAATATCTATAGTACAAACACCGCAATTACGAGCTCTACATCCATATCTGAAAGCTAAATCAGGTATGGATGTCTCTTGTGCCTGTACTAAAACATCTAGTGCCATAGGTTTTTCACCATCAGACTTCATCTTATAATCATAATTGATTGTTTCACTATTTCCATCTCGTACAGTTACAATACTTACTTTGATTTTATTTTTTTTATCAGATGAATTTTCACTCATGTAAAAAACTTTCTAAAATTATTTGTCATACTTGGGTAGATTCTCCTACTGCACCTTCAGCAGCACCAGGCATTACTTCGGGAGCTTTTCCAGTATTTCCCATTATTTTTTTGTAAATTTTTTCGAGCTTTCTATCTCTCATAGTACTTGGCGTTAATGCTAATATTTTGGCTTGAAATATTCTTTTATATTCTATTATTTTATAAAAAATAATACTTTTTAAAGGAGTACGATCTCTTTTAATTCTTTTTATAAGCCATTTATTAGAATTATCTTTGTTTATCAGTGTTGAGTATGGCTGAGATAAAATAGAAATATTTTTACAATCTAACCTAACATGTCCTCCCAAACTCCCATTTCTTTCCATTGCAGCCATAGAGACTGCTTTGGCTGTATCAAGCATATTACGTAACTCAACAAAATCTAAAAATGCTTGATTCCATACACCATATGAAGGAATAGATATGTCACTTAATTGATTTTTTATTTCGTGAAGTAATTTTTCAATCCTATCAAGTCCTACTTTAGTTCTTACAGGACCAATATTATCCCAACAATTCTTTTGAAGTTTTACTTTAAGACTAGTTGCTGAAATATTACCTTTTTGACCAAATAGTTTTTTAATTTCCTTAATTAACAAAGTAAAAGATTCATCTTTAATATCTAAATTGCTTGAACGAGCTAGTTTTGATGCTGCAATTCCAGCTCTACTACCAAAGACAGCTAATTCCGTAAGCGATGTAGAACCTAGTCTATTTGCCCCAAATAATCCTCCCATTGCTTGTCCTGCTGCAAATAAACCTGAAATACCTTTACTAATTTCACCCTCTTTTTCACCTCCCACTGAGACTCCATTTTCATTCACTCTAATTCCGCCCATGGAATAGTGAGCACTTGGGCGAACTTCCCAAGGTTCTTCTGCTTTACCAGCTAGTTTACTCATTGCTTGTCTCACATTATTGTAAGCAGACGGTAAAATAGACTCCAGAAAACGCATGAAATAGGGACCCGACCTCGGAGCTCTCTTATTGGCAGTCATATCCAAATAGGCCCCACCATTAGGACTTCCTCTTCCATCTGCAACTGCTCTCATAATTGCTGAGGAACATTGCGCTCTGGTTCTTAAATAGACGCTGTCTAATAAAATCTTACCATTCTTATCTCTCAAAACACCTAGAAAACTGGCTGTAACGGGTTCACCAGCTAGGAGTCCTTCATACGAAGGAGGAGAAGCAAGACAAAATGGTAAAAACTGAATTTGTTCCATATCTACCAAGTCAGCTCCAACTCTTGCTGCCAAGGCGTAACTATCACCAGTATTACCCCGCATAGTATCCGTTTTAGGAAAGAAAAGTGTAGATAATCCACCTGCAGCTATTATTACAGTGGGAGAACGAACTGCTACTAAAGTTCCTCTTGAAGCATCATATATTATTCCTCCAACAACATTTTTTTTGATTTGACCGTCATTAGATTTATCTTTCTGGATAACTATATCCAAAAACCAAGAATCTTCTATGTAATCAATATTTTTTTCTTTAACTATTGCGTACCAATTCGAGTGTCCAAATGCTATGCCACTATTTTTATGACCAACTGATCTATTCTTATTATGCCCCCCCATAGGAAGAGGTAAAGATTGAGGTCTATTCTTTTCCTTGTTAATAGGAGGTCGTAAACCATGTACACGATATCTATCGTATGCAGATTTACTATCCTTAGCAAAAGCATCTGTGATTGACTTTAAAGATAAATCTGCACCAGCCATTTTGATATTTTCAGATAAAGTCTCTTCCGTATCATCATCTGCTCCAGTTTCTCTAACTGTAGCAATCCCTTCAGAAATTTTAGTATCGGATGTACCTAAAGGGTCCTTTGAAACTAGTAATACTCTAGAACCATTTTCCGCAGCAGCATAGGCCGCTTGAGAACCAGATCCTCCAGAACCAACCACTACAACATCATAATTACGCCATTCTATTGCTAGAGTCATATTTAAACAAACAGCTCCTATTATTAATATCAGCTTTTAAAAATTACCGGATGATATGATAATCTTAAAGTTTATCCAAGTCGAATTGAAATTATTTTCTCTATTATTTTTCTTTATTATAAAACTTTAGTTTTCAATAATGTATAATTAAATTATAATATCCAATTTTAAGGAGAGAAAATTATGAAAACATTATTCTTAACTATGCTTTTTTTCTTAATAACTAGTATAGCAGTTGCAGATTATACTATTAGAAGTGCTTATAAATTTGAAAATATAGATATGATCAAAAACTCTGATGGTTCAAATATTATGAATACAACAGCAACTGGCGTTAACTCATATTCTAATGGGGATACAGTAATAATTAAATGTCTTGTAAACTTGAAGAATTCCATTCTCACAGGTTCTTGTCAAGGAAGTGATAAAGACGGTGATATAGAATATACTACTGTAGAGAGAGATGTATCTAAAGGAAACAAAGGTATAATGAGACGCGTTGGTGGAACTGGAAAATATGAAAATAAATCATCTACTTGTGAATATGTTGTAGAATTAACTGATTTTTCAGTTGGAGTAGGGTATCTAACTGCTAGTTGTAAAGAATAAAATATTATTTTGGTATCCTCATTCTAGAGGATACCAAATTTTAGAATAATTCTTTTATATTTTAGAATGAATATAGCTAAGCCTAATGATAAGAAAATTATGAACGATAATGACTTTTCCTACGATCCAGTGACAGCAATTGATGAAGTCAAGGCCTCTGGAGAAACAGCTAAAATATTTTCTGATATTCGCAATACTATGGGAATCCCTTTGATTACTTCAATATGGAGAGGATTAGCTGGTATGAATAATAATTTACCTAAGGTGTGGCGTTTAGCTAAACCAATTTATAAGAGTGGAAAACCTGAGAAAGCTCTTTTTGAAATGGTTGAGAAACTTAATTTACCAATACCCAAGACAATGAAAGATTCTACTATTGAAAAAACTAACTTAAACAATGAAGATCTAAGAAACATTAAACAAATTATAAAAGTATATAACCGTTCAAACGGCATGAATCTAATAGCACTTTCTGCTCTTGTAATGATTAATTTTAATCCTATTGAAGAGCAGAACACTAAGCCTATGTATTCCCTCGATGGTAACTTCCCTAACTTAATGACTAAAGATATTATAACTTCTAATACCTGGAATATTATTCGTAAAGTTAATACGTTTGGCTCTCCTAGTGGTATTGATTCACAAGTAGCCACATTATGGAGACATCTAGCATATTGGCCCAACTTTCTATCTTTAGTACATGATGAACTGAAACCACTACAAACGGCAGGTATAATTGAAGAAACTTTAGAAACAGTACTTAAATATATAATAAATAAAGGAATAGTTTTACAGCAGCAATCAACAAAATTTCATAATATAGACGATAATGCAGTTACTACTATTACGAATTACGTTCATACAAAGTATCAAGTCATTAGAATGGTGACAATCGGACAGATAATGGAAAAATGGCTAAAAGATATTTAAAATAATCATTATGTGTCAATTCTTAATAAAAGGTTTAAGATAACATAAAATATATGCTTAGGAATATAGTTTATGATAATTGTTGTTTTTGAATTTAATGTTAATAAAGGTAGAGAAAAAGATTATTTTCTAGAAGTAGAAAAGCTACAAACTGAAATTCAAAATGCAGAAGGCTTTATCGGTGTTGATCGTTTTGAAAGTAATAATACTAAAGGATATTATGTATCAGTATCTTCTTGGAAGGACGAACAATCTGTGAATAAATGGCATAAGAATTCTAAACATGCAATAGCTCAAAATTTAGGAAAAAAAGAAATATTTAAGTCTTTTAGGATACGTGTTGCTAAGGTATTCAGAGACTACAGTGATAAAATACCTAGAACAAATAAGTGATTTTAATAAAATAGGAAAATTTTAATGATTAAAGATTTAATATTTAATCTTGATGGACACACAGCATTTATAAAAATTAACCGTCCTCCTAATAATTTTTTTGATTCTGAATTAATTAAGCAATTGGCAGATATTCTGGAAGAAATGGATAATAATATTGAGTGTAGATCTATAATATTACATTCAGAGGGTAAACATATTTGTGCTGGTGCTAATTTTGC
>CAZNVN010000017.1:0-17606 GCA_964576635.1 uncultured Rhodospirillaceae bacterium | reverse complement strand
GATTCCTATTCTCCTTTATATGCAGATATTGAATCATTCAAAGATGATTATAATCTCTACGCTGAACTGTATAAGCAAGCTATTCGTCTTTTTAGGACTACAAAACCAATTATTGCAATAGTTCAGGGTGCTGCTGTAGGCGGTGGATTAGGAGTTGCCCTCGTTGCTGACTTTAGAGTTACTTGTAAAGAAGCTAGATTTAGCGCTAATTTTTCAAAGTTAGCTTTTCACCAAGGATTTGGAACAAGCATAACTCTTCCTAGGTTAGTGGGTGAACAGAAAGCAAAATGGATGTTTTTAACAAGTGCCAGAATTACGGGTGAGAAGGCATTCGATATTGGTCTAGCTGATTACTTAGTGAACAGAGATCTTTTAATGAATAAAGCAAAAGAATTAGCAGAAGAAATAAATTCATCAGGGCCTTTGGGTATCCAATCAATACGAAATACATTAAATCAAGGGTTAGCTGATGATATAGAAGATATACTCAAAATAGAATTATCTGAGCAAATCAAACTTAAAGACACTGATGATTTTAAAGAAGGAATAGAAGCATCATTAGAAAGAAGGAAACCTATATTTAAGGGATCTTGATTCTAGTTCGTTTAATTAACACCTATGATAAAAATGGATTTAAATTAGTTTGACAAAATTACTAAGATATTTTGATAATATTAAAATTTGGTATTCTGCTTTTGTAAATTCGTTTTATTGCCTCATTGGATGCGCAATTGGTGACTTTGGAACCATATTGTACATTCAGTTAAATTCCATAATTTTAAGTACTTGGTTGATTATGTTTCTTGCAATGATAAACGGAATAATAACTAGTATTGCGTTAGAGACTATTATTCTTCTTAAGAAAATGAGTTTTATTTACGCACTAAAAACTGCTTTAGGAATGTCATTAATTTCTATGATAATCATGGAATTAGCAATGAATATGACAGATTTAGCCATTATGGGTGAATTTTACCTATCATTAAAAACCATACCTGTAATTCTTTTAGCCGGTTGGATGGCGGCAGCTCCATATAATTATTATAGACTCAAAGAATATGACATTGCTTGTCATTAAGTTTTAAAATCCACGTAACCATAAAAGAGTAAAGACAGCAGTCATAATAGAGAAAATACAGGTCTGGGCTAAGCTAGAACCCTTATCCTCTTTGATTATAATAACTAGTCTTAAAGAACACCAAGCAGTGATAGCAACACCTAAGGGCACAACTAGCTCTAACCATATATTCATATTTATTATCCTTTCATTATCATTATACTTATATAGAATCCCCATCATATTCAGGAAAGGAAACGGATGTAGTTAACCAACAATCCTTTAAAATTCCATGTTTAACTTTTTGAACGATCCAAATATAGACATAATTTTTACTATCATTTGATATAATACTAACTGCAAAGACATGCATATTTTCTTTTTGCTCTACTAGTTTTATTTGGTGGGATAGATGGTTTATAAGAATTACATAATTCTTATCGTAAAGCATTTCCTTAAATCTAGGAAAGGGACCAGTCATTTTTTTATTTCTTGGGTGGGCAAAGTTCCATGTCTGCTCAATTCCAGCATTTTGATATGGTTTATTATTATTCTGTAATGCGGCTAATTGTATTTTAATAACATCAAATGGAGTAATTTCTTTGCTAGGAAAAACTATTTCTGAATAACTAGTTGTAAGCAAAACAAAATAAAGAATTATTAATAAAAAAAATGCACGTATGAATCTATATAAATTCATTTTTTGTCTATATTCTTTCTAATTTTTTGTGGTGTGACAGGATTATTAGAACGTTCATTAATATTTAATTCAAATATATCAGGGCGCGCATAATGACCTACTGCATCAAAATCATATTTACCTTTAATTATTTCATTTAAGTCTATGTCTGCAAAGATAATTTCCGCTTTATTTCTTATTGGCCCAGCTATAATTTTACCAAGAGGAGAAATAACACAAGATCCACCATTCATGATTACTGATTTAGGATTTTTCTTACTATCATCAATAGCATAATCTTTAGGGCAGTCTTTTCTTTCAAGATATTGACAGGCTGAAAATACAAAGCAACGTCCTTCCAAAGCAATATGCTGTACAGTTGAGATCCAGGTTTCTCTATCATCTGCTGTAGGAGCACAGTATAATTCTATACCTTTGCTATACATGCCCATACGCATCATAGGCATATAATTTTCCCAGCATATAACGGAACCTAATTTCCCTAGCTCAGTATCTATAACAGGCATAGTAGAGCCGTCACCAAAACCCCATATTAATCGTTCCATTGCTGTTGGCATAATTTTTCTATGTTTTTCCAGAAGTTCACCTTTTTTTGAAATAAAGAGCACAGTACAATATAATGTCCCACCATCTCTCTCTATTACACCTATGACTAATAGCACTTTATATTTTTTAGCTATACCGAGTAATCTATAATATTCTTTACTTTTAAAATCTAAAGAAGAATCATAATAGCGTCTAAAATCTTCTCTTCCTTTATCAGATCTCTGTCCAACTCTTGCAC
Organism: uncultured Rhodospirillaceae bacterium; assembly: GCA_964576635.1. Classification (GTDB taxonomy): domain Bacteria; phylum Pseudomonadota; class Alphaproteobacteria; order TMED109; family TMED109. The sequence continues at coordinate 15,065 of CAZNVN010000017.1, read as the reverse complement.
CAAAATCTAAACCTTTTGGATAAGCAGATATAAATGCTTCTGGAAAAAGGACTAATTCAGCCCCATTGGAAATTGCTTTATTAGTAAGTGTTTCTACTTTATCAATAGTAGCAGCAAGATTAAATACTATTGGGCTGTCCTGAATTACCGCTACTTTAAAAGACATTTTAAACGATCCAAAAAATTTTAATGCTACTATATAATACATATAATAATATAAATTTTGACTAAAAAATATAATTGTTTAAATTCTAATCAGTTTATAAAATTAAATATAATATGAATGGGGGTATTTAATATGCTTAAACTACATTTTGCACCGAATTCAAGAGCGGGAAGAATACTTTGGCTTTTAGAGGAGCTAAAATTAGAATACAAATTAAACAAAATGAAATTTCATCCCTCAGATCTTAAATCTGATGACCATAGAAAGAGACATCCGTTGGGAAGAGTACCTGTTTTGGAAGACGGCAATATTTCTATCTATGAGTCTGGTGCAATAGTTGAATATATTTTAGAAAAGCATGCTCCAGGAAAATTAAAACCTGCAGTTACTTCAGATCTATATCCTTCCTATCTTCAATGGTTTCATTACTGTGAAGGAATGGTCATGCCTCCAATAAATATTATTGTCGTTCAAACTATTCTTCTACCTAAAGAAAGACAAAATGCTGAAGCTTTAGGGCAAGCTGAAAGACTACTTTCTAAAACGTTAATGCCTATCGAAGAACAACTGCAAGGTAAAGAGTACTTGATAGGAGATTTTTCTGGAGCAGATATCATGCTAGGACACGCTTCTTATATGGCAAATAGATTAGGTAGGGTAGACGAAACAATGAGCAATTTAAAACAATATATTAAAAATATTGAATCTAGAGCTGCTTTTCAAAAAGCTATTACTTCGTAAAGTTTTTTTACAGCTTATTTAGAGAGTGTAATATGATTGATGTCTTAAAAACTTATGCAGAAAATCTTAATACTATTTATACAGTTGACCAAGAAATGGGGCAATATCAGTATTTGATAGATGTAGGAAAGAAAATTCCAGAATTTTCCGAAAATGAGAAAATAGAACAAAATAGAATGTATGGTTGCATGGCTCAGGTTTGGGTTATAATGAAAAATCAAAAAGGTAAATTTTACTTTAGAGGGGATAGTGATGCAGCTATAGTTAAGGGCTTAGTTAGCATTATTACTGAAGCTATGAGTGGCCATACATCAGATGAAATAAAAAAAATCAAACATAATATAGTTGACCAGTTGGGATTGGGGCCTGGGCTTTCTCTAAGAAGACAGGTAGGGATGTTGTCCATGATCGATCATGTAAAAAAACTATCTGGAGCTATCTATTGAGGATGAATGTGATAAATCTAAGATCTGATAACGAATCTAAAGTTTTTCCAGAGATTTTAAATTATATAGATAAAATTAATAACATGGCATCTAAAGCTTATGGTGAAGATGCAATTACTGAGAAGGCAAAATCCTTGCTTTGTGATTTCTTTGAAACAGAAGTTAAAGTTTTTTTCCTTGTTTCAGGAACTGCTTCAAATTCAATAAGTTTAGCTACTATCTGCCCTCCATATGGAAGTATTTTATGTTCAGAGAATGCACATATTAATATAGATGAATGTGGGGCACCTGAATTTTTTAGTGGAGGAGCTAAACTAATTCCAATCAAAACATCTAATGGTATATTATCTACAGAAAACATTACTTCTAAAATTAATAGTATGGGTTCACATGGAGTTCATGAAATGCTTCCAAGCGCCATAAGTATTACTCAAACTTCTGAATTAGGAACTGTTTATCAACTAGAACATATAAGAGATATTTCAAAGATAGCTAAAAAGAATAAATTAAAGCTTCATATGGATGGAGCTCGATTTGCCAATGCTTGTGCTTTTCTAAAATGCACACCATCTGAGATGACATGGAAGTCAGGTATAGATATTCTCAGCCTAGGTGCTACTAAGAATGGTGCACTGTGCTGCGAGCTAGTGGTTGTTTTTAATAAAAGCTTATATTCAAATGTTGATAGGAGACAAAAAAGAGCAGGACACCTGTTATCAAAACAAAAATTTATTGCAGCCCAAATAATTAAATGGATTGAAAACGATAAATGGATAAAAGCTGCTTTAAAAGCAAATAATTCCGCAAAAAAAATCGAAAATATATTAAAAAATAATGATAAGATAAATGTTATCTATCCTGTAGAAAGCAATATGATCTTTTTAGAATTGTCAACAGAATTTGAATTGAATTTAAAAAAGAAAAATGTGGAATTTTATAATTGGCCGTCAAAAAAAAATACACTTAGATTTGTAACACCCTGGAATTTTAAAAACCAAGAAATTAATATATTAAAAAAAATCTTCAACAATTAAATCCATATTTTATTTGCTTATATCTCTAAAATAATAACTTCAAAGTTTGAGTGCTAAAGCAACCGAAATAATTACCGAACATTTTTAAATAGATAATAAAAATGAATTAAATTATAATAATGTATCAATTAAGGGAGGAGAAAATATAAGATGAATAATTTTAGAAATATAGTAATTTTACCCATTATTTTGATTTTTACGAGCATGCTAAATGCATATTCTCAAGAAATAGTTACTGATGAGATGCTCTTATCTGCTCAGGAAGATCCAAATAATTGGTTAATGGCACCTGGTAATTATACTGGTAATAGGTTTAGTAAACTAGGTCAAATAAATACTGGTAACGTATCAGGTCTTGTACCTAAGTGGATATTCTCTCTAGGTACTCTAGATGCACAAAATACCACTCCGGTAATACATAATGGAGTAATGTATGTTACTGCATCTCACGGTAGAACATATGCCTTAAACGCCGCAAATGGTCAGGAAATATGGAGATATTTTCATCAACTTCCAGAAGGTGTAGCGGGTGTAATGTGTTGTGACATAGGTAACAGAGGTGTTGCTCTGTACGGTGACAAAGTATATGTGGCTACGCCAGATTCTCATGTAGTTGCTTTGAATAAATCAGACGGATCCGTTGCATGGGACGTTACAATAGCTAACTGGGAGGATGCTTATACTATGACTGTGGCTCCACTAGTGGTTAAGGGCAATATTATAGTAGGAATGTCTGGTGCAGAATATCCTACAAGACTTTGGATTGATGCTCTTGATTCAGAAACAGGAGAACAAGTGTGGAGAAGGTATACAATTCCAGGTCCTGGTGAACCTGGTCATGAAACCTGGGGTTCTGCCAGAGCTGCATTGTATGGAGGTTCTTCGGCATGGATTACAGGCTCCTATGACCCAGAATTAGACATATTATACTGGGGAGTAGGAAACCCTAACCCAGACTGGGATGGAACAGTGAGACCAGGAGATAACTTGTATTCTAACTCAACACTGGCATTAGACCCTGATACTGGTGCTATTAAGTTTTATTTTCAGTACACCCCAGCTGACGTGTGGGACTATGATGGAAATAATGAACCTATATTAGTAGATTATGGAGATGAAAAAGTCTGGCTTCATGGTGATAGAAATGGCTATTTATATAAAATTGACAGAACCAATGGCAGATTTAAATATGGAAAAGAAATCTCTATAGTTAATTGGTCAAAAGGCTTTGATTCTACTGGTCGTCCAATTTGGAACATGGATAAAGTTCCAACTTATGATTATGAGGCAAAAGATATATGTCCAGCCTCTGAGGGCGGAAAATGGTGGAATCCAATGACGGTAAACCCTGAAACAGGTTGGGTCTTTGTTCCTAGCAGGGAGATATGTGTTGATATTAAAAGTGCTCCACTCGGTGAAGGTTTAAATCCAGATGAACTTACTGTGGGTAAGCCTTACTGGGGAATTGGTACCATCGGATGGAAAACTGGATATGGACAATTAGTAGCATTTGACGGTAGAACTGGTGAAAAAATGTGGGTTGTAAAAGATCGTTCTCCTTTTACAGGTGGACTATTGTCTACTAGAGGAGGCTTGTTATTCGCAGGTACTCCTGAAGGAGAATTTAGGGCCTACCACCAGGAAACTGGAGAAGAACTTTGGTCTTTCCAAACAGGGTCCGGTATTTTTGGAAGTCCTTCAACTTATACCATAGATGGAGAGCAATTTGTTGCTGTACCTTCAGGTTTTGGAGGTTGGACAGGTTGGGCAATCTTTGGTGAAGGAGGAGCCCCATGGCTTAAAGATAGTCGTAAGGGTGGAATTATTATTGGATTTGGGCTTCCGTAAGTCTTTCTTTTAATAAAAAGAGATTACCTAGGAGATTGGAAACTTTCTCTTAGGTAATTTTTTTATATATTGTTGTATATGAAAATGATTTTAAACAATTTAAAAATATTTTATTTATTTATTATTATATTTTTATTTTACAGTCTAGCTCAGGCAGGTATAGAAGATAAAGATACCGTTCCTATAGAAAACACAGAAAATCCATTTGAATTAGATGAAGAAACTATAAAAGCAGGAAAAAAACTTTGGAGAAAAACAGGCTGCTATAGTTGTCATGGAGGAAATGCTGAGGGTGGTGTAGGTCCTAACTTACAGGATGATATCTGGGTTTATAAGCCTTCTGACGCAATGCTGTTTAAAACTATTGCTAAAGGTAGAAAGGGAACTAATATGGTTGGCTGGGAAAAAGAGTTAAATAATGATGAAATATGGAAAATAATTATTTTTATTAGATCAATCTATAATGGGGACCCTCAAAAAATTATCTGGTAAAACACTAAAATAAATTTAAAACTTAATTTGCTCTTAATCATTAGTTCAAAAATTACTGTTTAAAAATCCCCTAACAGTCATAACATATTTTCTTTATTTTTTTCTGATATTATTATACTTCTAACTATGAGGAGCAAATAAATGTTTAGATTAGTCTTCATACTAATATTGTTACTTCCTTATTACTCTTTCGCTCAATCAGCAGTAGATATATTAAATAAAGGTAGTATTTTACAAATGACAAAAGATGGGCACTATCATGTTATTTATAAAAAACAACTATATTTTTGTCATATTGTTTTCACAAATGAATCAAAAAATTTTTACGAAATAAAGTGTAGAACGATTATTGATAAAAAAGAATAAAATGGAAGAAGAGAATTATTAAAAGTTATATAAACAATTATGATCCTTATGGCGGTGAGGGTGGGATTCGAACCCACGGTACGCAGAACGTACGCTGGTTTTCAAGACCAGTGCTTTCGACCACTCAGCCACCTCACCTTGATAGCATTAGCTAATATTTACCTACTTAGTATATATTTTAAAAGGAAAAAGATTAAAATTTATAAAATATTTATATAAGATTAATGTATATAGAACTATTAAAATATGGATAAAATGCAAAACATAAAATTATATTTCTTAAAATCTCCTATAAAGATTATATTATATATAACAATCATAGCAATTCTATATATCAAAATGACCTCTGCTAACGAAGAAAAAGCATTTCAAACATGGAAATATAATTTAAAAAAAGAAGCCATTACTCTAGGAGTTAAAAACGATACCTTTGACAAAGTATTTAGTACCGTAAAAATAATTGATAAAGTAATCGAATTAGATAGAAAACAACCTGAAAGAAGAATTACTTTTCAAGAGTATTTGAATAAATCATTATCGTTTAAAAGAATAAAGCTTGGTCAAGAAAAATATACTAGTTATAAAAAAGAACTAGATGCTATTTCTAAAAAGTATAATGTACAAGGTCGATTTATAATAGCTATATGGGGACTAGAAACAAACTACGGAAGTTACACAGGCAGATTTCCTTTGATCTCTTCATTAACTACACTTGCCTATGATGGAAGAAGATCTAAACTATTTAGAAAGCAATTATTAGATGCACTTATAATTATCGAAAAAGATAATATTAATCTTCATGAAATGCTGGGCTCTTGGGCAGGAGCTATGGGTCAAAGTCAATTTATGCCTTCTTCATATATACGCTATGCTCAAGATTATGATAATGATGGCATAAAAAATATTTGGAACAGTCATTTAGATATTTTTGCATCTATTGCAAACTATTTAAAATCTTATGATTGGGATAATTCAAAAACATGGGGTAGGGAAGTAATAATTAAGGAAATAGATTTTAACAAATTAGATCCAGATAATTTAAAAGATAAATCCTTAAGCTACTGGAAAACAAAGGGGGTAAAAAAATCTAATGGAGAAGAATTGCCTCACGTAGATATTCTAGCTACTTTAGTAATGCCAGACGGATTTAAAGGAAAAAAATTTTTAGTTTACAATAATTTTAAAATAATTAAAAAATATAACAATTCAAATTATTATGCTTTATCTATTGGGCTATTATCTGATGGAGTAGTGCGTTGAATCTTTTTGTAACAATTTTATATTTAATTTTCATAATGTTATTCTATGCATGTTCTCAGACACAATTAGCAACTCATATAACCAAACAAGTAATTAAGAAATCAGAAATAGATATATCTGTTAAGGAAGATAGAACTAAAAGAAAAGGGGTTTATAAAATTGGCGATCCATATTTTATTAATGGTATTAAATACATTCCTAAAGAAGAAAAAAATTATTATGAAGAAGGAATTGCGTCTTGGTATGGCCCCAATTTTCATGGAAAACTTACAGCAAATGGAGAAATCTTTAATCAATATGATGTAACTGCCGCTCATAAAACTCTTCCACTACCAAGTATAGTTAGGGTGACAAATTTAGAAAATAACCGAGAAATTATAGTTAGAATTAATGATAGAGGCCCTTTTGTGGGAAATAGAATTATTGACTTATCTCTTAAATCAGCTCAATTACTTGGAATACAACAAAAAGGAACTGCTGAAGTTAAACTTCAACTACTAGATTATGGACCTCACTTATTAGAAAAAAACAAAACAATTGAGCCTGATAAAAAATTAGATAAAATATTTTATATTCAAGTAGGTGCTTTTAAAAAAGCTAATAATGCAGATAAATATGCTGAAAAACTTAGAAACGCAAAATTTGTAAAAAGTAAAATTAATATAAAAACTATCTACAAAGGAGAAGAAATACTTTATATAGTTAGAATAGGCCCATTAAGAAATAACCAGGATGCCTTATACGTAAAAAGGACTCTAAAAAATAACAATATTAATTCAAAAATAATATTAGAGCCGATTAGTTAGAAAATATTGGAAATCACAATGAATAATAATTTATTTATATTTAAAATATCCATGATAGTTATCAATTTTTTGTTATTTTTTACCTTCAGTAGTGAATTACAAGCAGCAAGAATTATTAATACTTCTGCAAAAGAGGCCCTTTTAATTGATTTTGATACAAATAGAATATTGCTCAATAAAAATGCTAATGTAAAAATGGCACCAGCCTCTATGAGTAAATTGATGACTATTTATATGGCTTTTGAAGCACTTGAACAGGATAGAATTTATCTAGATACAGAGTTAATAGTAAGTGAAAAAGCTTGGCGAAAAAAAGATAAAAATGGGAAATCTTTACCTCCAAGTGGGTCAAGCATGTTTCTTGAACCAAATACTAAAGTAAAATTTGAAGATCTAATTAGAGGAATAATAGTTCAATCAGGAAATGATGCTTGTATTGCTTTAGCAGAGAGTTTATCAGGGTCAGAAGAAAATTTTGTAGAAGAAATGAACAAAAAATCCAAAATTTTAGGACTCAATAATACTAGCTTTCAAAATTCCACAGGTTGGCCGCATAAAGATCATTATATGTCATCACTAGATTTAGCAATATTAGCAAAAGAACTTTATGTGAGATTTCCTCAATATATGTATTATTTTGCTGAAAAAAAATATGAATATAATGGCATTTCGCAATCAAACAGAAACCCCTTATTACATAGTAATATAGGTGCTGATGGTTTAAAAACTGGATATACAAAAATAAGTGGTTACGGATTAGTAGCATCTGCAATACAAGAAGGCAGAAGGCTTATTCTCGTACTTAATGGTCTTAAAAGCAGAAAAAATAGGGCAGTAGAAGCCGAAAAAATTTTAGGATGGGGATTCAGAGAATTTGAAAATATTGAACTTTTTAACACAAACGATATTATTGAATCTGCCTCTGTTTGGCTTGGAAATAAACCAAATGTAGATTTACTGGTGAAAGAAAATATATTATTAACATTGGCTAAAGGTCAAAAAGGAAATGACCTAAAGGCTACAATTAAATATTCTAGTCCATTAATGGCACCCATATACGCCAATCAAATCGTGGGAAAATTAATTATTAAAAAAGTTAATGGGGAAAAAATAAAAGAATACAATCTTTACCCATCTGAAGATATTTATAAAGCTGGCCCAGTAGGTCGCTTGTTTAGTTCGTTATCATATTTAATATGGGGTGAAAGCTCTAAATGAAAAAAAGAGGAGTATTTATTACATTTGAAGGTGGAGAAGGATCTGGTAAAAGTACACAAGCTAAAATATTATACGATTATCTTATACAAAGACAAATATCTACTATTTTAACCAGAGAACCTGGTGGAACTGAACAGTCTGAAGAGATTAGAAATATCTTACTATCTGGCAATATAAATAAATGGGATGGCATTTCAGAGACTCTTCTGCACTTTGCATCTAGAAGAGAACACCTTAAAAAAAAAATTATACCAGCTTTAGAGAAAGGAATATGGGTAGTTTGTGATAGATATTGTCTTTCTACTGAGGCATATCAAGGAGCAGGATACGGGGTATCAATAAATTTTATAAAATACTTAGAAAAAGAAGTATGTGAAGATCTTAATCCTGACCTCACTTTCATTTTTGATTTAAAAGAGAAAGAATCATTAAAAAGACTTGAAAGAAGGAATGAAAATAATAGGTATGAAGATCTAGATATTGGCTTTCATAAAAAAGTAAGCAAATACTTTAAAAGCGCTAAAAAAACTAAAAAAAATAATTTTATCATTATAAATGCTGATAACACAATCGATAATGTTAGTAAAAAGATAATTTTATACGTAAAACAAAATTTTTTTTAATTTCCATTTATATGAAATAATTGATTATGCTTGAAGAATTTCATCCTAGAAAAACTAAATTACTATTAGGGCACGACAAAGAAATAAATACCTTTAAAGTTGCAATAAAAAATGAAAAACTTCATCATTCTTGGATTTTAGAGGGCCCTGAAGGAATAGGAAAATCCACCTTCGCATACCTCATAACTAGATTGATGCTTACGTCCAATCCTAAAGATTCTTTTTTAAAAGATAAAATATTTTACGAAGAAAATTCTATTAATAATCAAATACTAAATAATGTTCACCCAGACTTAAAGGTAATAGAAAACACTAATGAAGAAAAGAATTCAACATCTTCAAGTAATATAATACCTGTATCTAAAGTAAGAGAAATTGAAAATTTTTTTTCCAAAAAAGCAACCTTTGGGGGTTGGAGAATATGTATTATAGACAGTTTAGATAAATTAAACACTTATGGTTTAAATTCACTATTAAAGATTCTCGAAGAACCTCCAGAAAAAAGTTTAATACTAGCTATTGCAAATAGTAAAACTAATATTTTATCTACCTTAAGATCTAGATGCAGTATATTACGTTTTTCTGCACTCAACAATTATGATTGTTCCAATATATTAAATAATATATTAATAAACATAGATGAAGAAGAATTACAAAAACTGATAATTATATCAGAAGGAAGCCCAGGAAAAGCATTAATTATACATAACAATAAAGGACTAGAACTTTATAAAATAATTGTGAAATTATTTTTAAATATTCCCACTATCTCAATGTCATCAATTGAAAATATAAATGATATACTAGTGAACAAGAACAATATCGATGGATTAAGTATAATAAAAATTATATTTGCTGTTTTCATATCCAGAACATATAGACGACACTATAACATTATAGACGATGAGATAAGTGAATATGAAATAAAAGCCCAGATTAATTGTTTAAAAAAATTAAATTTAAATAACTTATCTACCTTTTGGGATAGGATTTATGATATTATGAATCAGGCTATTTTATTCAATTTAAATAAAAAACAAACCGTTTTAGAGATAATAAATGATCTAACAAAGTTACTAAATAATGAAGAAAACTATATGCTAAATGATGATAAATAAATGCAAACTGACAATAAAAATTATTTTTATATAACTACTCCAATTTATTATGTAAATGATATCCCACACATAGGTCATGCCTACACCACGATTGTGTGTGACACAATAGCCAGATTCATGAGATGGGAAGGTAAAAAAGTTAGATTCCTCACAGGAACAGATGAACATGGGCAAAAAGTTCAAAAGTCTGCTATAGATTCTTCTTTATCACCTCAAGATTTTACTAATAAAGTTTCAAAAAGATTTGTCAATCTTACCAAAGAATTCAATATTAGTAATGACGATTTTATTAGAACTACTGAAGAACGACACAAGAAGGCTGTCTTAAACTTATGGAATATACTACAAGCTAATGGGAACATTTACCTAGAAAAATATTCTGGATGGTACTCTATTAGAGACGAAGCATTTTACACAAAAGATGAAATTAGAGAAAATAATAATGGAGAAAAGATCGGACCTAATGGTTCTGTTCTAGAATGGGTAGAGGAACCATCATTTTTTTTTAAATTATCCGATTGGCAAGATAAATTATTAAAGTTTTATAAAAATAATCCAAGCTTTATTTCACCTAAAACGCGATACAATGAAGTTTTAAGTTTCGTATCTAATGGTCTTGAAGATTTATCCATTTCTAGAACGTCATTTGAATGGGGAATTCCTGTTCCCCATAATACAGGTCATGTAATATATGTTTGGCTTGATGCATTGACAAATTATATTTCTGCATTGGAATATCCTGATAATAAGTCTAATCTTTGGCAAAATTTTTGGCCAGCAGACGTACATGTTGTTGGCAAAGATATTTTAAGATTTCACGCTGTCTATTGGCCAGCTTTCTTAATGGCAGCAGGATTAAAACCTCCTAAAAAGATTTTTGCGCATGGTTGGTGGACTGTAGATGGAGAAAAAATGTCAAAATCTACTGGAAATGTTATTGATCCTTTTAAAATTATTAAAAAATATGGACTTGATCAATTTAAATATTTTCTGCTTAGAGAAATGAGATTTGGAAAAGACGGAGACTTTTCGGAAAAAGCATTAATAAATAGGATCAATGCTGACTTATCTAACGATTTTGGAAACTTGGTTCAAAGAGTTTTATCTTTTGTGTATAAAAATTGTAAAGGTGAGATTCCTAAACCAGATAAGTTTCTAGAAGTTGATAATATAATTTTAAATGAAATAAATTTGATAAAAGATAAGGTAATCAAGTTTATGAACGCATACATGCCGACTGATGCACTAGAAGAAATATGGAATATTATAAGAAAATCTAATACTTACGTGGATAGCCAAGCTCCTTGGGTTTTGAAAAACGATAATATAAATAGAATGAATACAGTTTTATACGTATTGTTAATACTAATAAAAAAAATAGCTCTATTAACACAAAGTTTTATACCTGAAGGATCTGATAGAATATTAAATCAATTATCAATACCTAAAGAAGAGAGAGGTCATCAATATTTTGATAAGAATTTAGATTATAATACCTCTATAATAGCTCCAAGTGGAATATATCCTAGAATAGATGATAGAAAGTTAGAAGAAGGATGAGAATTATAGACAGCCATTGTCACTTAGACTTTAAAGAGTTTAATGAGGATTTTAGACAAGTACTAGATAGAGCAAAAAATAATTCCATCATAGGAATGCAAACAATATGTACTAAAGTTTCAGAATTCGAAAATATTTTATCAATAGCAAATAACGAAAAAAATATATGGTGTTCTATCGGTACGCATCCACACAATACAGAACATGATATTGTTACTTCAGAACAGATATTTAACATGTCCCAAAACGATAAAGTTATAGGCATAGGAGAGACGGGCTTAGACTACTATTATGAAAACAGTCCAAAGGAGAGCCAAAAACATTCATTTATTCAACATATCAGGATAAGTAAAAAAAGTGGATTGCCTCTTATTATTCATGCAAGAGAAGCAGATCAAGATATAATAGATATACTTATAAGTGAGAATAATGATAATGATATAAAAGGAGTATTACACTGTTTTACTGCCACTAAGGATATGGCAAGAAAAGCTCTAGAAATGGATTTGTATATATCATTTTCTGGAATTATCACTTTTAAAAATGCTGAGCATATTAGGGACTGTTGTAAAATTGTCCCTAAAGATAGAATATTAATAGAAACAGATGCTCCCTTTTTAGCTCCTACTCCAAATAGAGGAAAAAGAAATGAACCTGCTTACATAGTTGAAACACTAAAAACAGTAGCAGAGCTAAAAAAAATAGATATAAAAGAAATGGCAGAAATTACTACTAATAATTTTTTTAATTTATTTACTAAAGCAGTTTTATAAATCATGTCTAATAATAAAGTAAATACTAAGATAACGATACTAGGTTCTGGGTCTTCCGGTGGTGTTCCTTTAATAGGAGGCATTTGGGGACCTTGTGACCCTAATGAACCTAAAAATTATAGGAGTAGGGTATCAATATTAGTAAACGTTAATAATGTTAATCTTTTAGTTGATACAAGCCCTGATTTAAGAACTCAAATGTTAGCCTCTAAAACAAAAAACATCGATGGAGTTTTATATACACACGCACACGCTGATCATGTACATGGAATAGATGACTTAAGAGCTTTTTGTTGGAAAAGAGAAACTCCACTTCCTATTTTTGGAGACGAAGAAACAATTCATCAAATTACAAATAGGTTTAGTTATGCGTTTAATAGTTATGGAAAACCAGCTCTTCCAGCATTGAAAGCAAATATTATAAAAATAGGTAAAAATAAAATATTAAATAATGTATCTTTTAAGGCTATTAAACAAATACACGGTGTAGGACACAGCCTAGGGTACAGATTTGGTAATTTTGCTTATTCAACTGACTTAAATAAATTATCTAATAAATCAAAAGAAGAGTTATTAAATTTAGACGTATGGGTTGTAGATTGCGTAAGATACGAACCACACTATAGTCATTCACATTTATCTCAAACTTTAGAATGGATTAAAGAATTAAAGCCTAACAAGGCAATTTTAACTCATATGGGACATTGGTTAGACTATAAAGAACTTAAAAATAAGCTGCCAAAAGGTGTAGAGCCTGGATATGATGGCCTAATAGTGAATTCTACTTAAATCTAATAAAAACAATATGTTATGTTTTTAATCTAATATTTAATATATATAATTATTTCTGATAATATATATTATGCGCCTAAAGGAAAATAATGACAAATAAAATTGAAATCGACAAATTAGTAAAAATAGTAAAAAAACTAAGGGATCCTGAAAAAGGATGTCCCTGGGATATTAAACAAACTTCTATATCACTAATTCCTTACATGTTAGAAGAAGTTTACGAAGTCTCAGAGGCTATAAAGTCAAAAAATAATAATAATAAAATTGAGGAACTAGGAGATTTATTATTACAAATTATTTTACAATCTCAAATTGCTTCTGAAAAAAAACAATTTAACTTCGTTGATATAGTAAAAAACTTAAATAAGAAACTCATAAGAAGGCATCCTCACGTATTTAATAAGAATATTAAAAATAATAAATCTATTAAAGAATTAGATAAACAATGGGATAAAATCAAAAGAAAAGAAAAGAAATCAAATCCAACCCATGATATTTTTAAAAAATTAACAAAATACTCCCCTTTTATACAAGCTATAGAAATTGGTACTATAACTTCTCAATTGGACTTTGACTGGAGTACCCATAACAAAGTCATCAGTAAAGTTAATGAAGAACTAAATGAGCTAAAACAAGAAATAAATAAGAAAACTAAAAATAATAACATACTAGAAGAATATGGAGATCTACTATTTACTGTATCACAACTTGGAAGACATTTAAGTATTGATCCAGAAACTTCTCTATATAAAGCTAACACAAAATTTAAAAAGAGGTTTATTCACCTACTAAATGAATTTAAAAACAAAAGTGATTTTAAAAAATCTAACAGTAGAATTAAAGAAAAAACATGGCAAAAAATTAAAAAATTAGATTAAAATAAACTAATAACTAAATAAAAACCTCTTTAAAGAAACACATTATTGTACAATTGTTGTTTAAAAGACAGAATTCAATTACAATTTTATTATGTCTTATAGAAAAAATTTTAAATTAGAGGGAGTAATCCCTGCGACATTACTCTCATTTAATGAAGATCTATCAATAGATGAAATAGAAACTAGAAAACACATTAAATTTTGTTCTTCCACAAATGGCATCTCTGCGATCACCGTTAATGGACACTCATCTGAAATATATGCTTGTAATTATGAAGAACAAAAAAGAATTTTAAATCTTTCATTAGATGAAATTGGCGACAAAGTACCAATTATTAATGGTGTATATTCTGATGGTAGTATTGAAGCAGCTAATATAGCAAAAATGTCTCAAGATTCGGGAGCTTCTGCCCTTCTCTGTTTTCCTCCACAAAGCATGTCAATGGGAGGTCAATTAAGACCAGAAATGGCTATAGAACATTTTAAAAGAATAGCAGATGTAACAGACCTTCCTTTAATTTGCTTTAACTATCCAGCATCCGGAAATTTGTCATATCCGTTTGACACACTTTTAAAACTTTTTGATACAGTTCCGACAATTCAAGCTATTAAAGATTGGTGCAATGATCCAATGTTACATGAAAAACATATTAGAATTTTTCAAAATTTATCCCGTCCAGTAAATGTCTTAACAACTCATAGCGCTTGGTTGATGTCTTCACTTGTTATGGGAGCTAATGGTTTGCTATCCGGAGCAGGTAGTGTCATTGCTGATTTACAAGTTGCATTATTCTATGCCATTAAGTCAAATAATATTGAAAAAGCAAAGAAAATTAATGACTCAATTTTTCCTTTAGTTCAATTATTTTATAAACCTCCTTTTTTAGATATGCACAATAGAATGAAAGAAACATTAGTACTACTAAATAGGATAGAAAAAGCAT
>CAZNVN010000016.1:20218-24457 GCA_964576635.1 uncultured Rhodospirillaceae bacterium | reverse complement strand
ATATGTATATTTATGCCAATAGTTATTAGGATAGTTATGCCCAAGAACAGCTGCTACCGCTTTTGCCTCCGAATATACTCCGAGCATATAGTATACTTCAGTCAATCTAGCTAATGCTTCAGGTACATGACTGGTTTCTGGATATATATCAATAACATTCTTAAACCTCTTGATGGCTGATAAATAGTTATCATACCTTAAGTAAGTTCTTCCAACTTCCATATCTTTTCCAGCCAAGTGATCTTTAACTAAAAATAATTTTTGTCTTGAATCCTTAGAATAAATACTATCAGGAAATCTCCTAATTAACCTCTCAAATGCTTGCAATGCAGATTCAGTCATAGATTGGTCTCTTTTAACATCATTTATTCTTTCATAATAAGAAATAGATATTAAATAATAAGCATAATCAACATCTTCGGCACTAGGATGTAGTTCAATATACCTTTCTGCAGCCGAAATAGCCAAGCCATAATCATTCCTCATATATCTTGCATAAGCAGTCATAATTTGAGCTTGTACTGCCCAAACAGAGTAAGGATGTTGACGTTCTACTTCTTCAAATTCATTTGCAGCATCAATATAATTTTTATCATTCATCAAATTTAAGGCAGAATTATATATTTCTTCTACCGATCTTTCTTTATATTCAACTTTTTTATCACTAAAAGTACATGAGCTAAATGTCAGCAATACAAATAACAGAATTATCTTACACAAATTACAAAGTTGAAATTTATTCATAATTAATTATATCACCTATCTTTTAATGAACAAAAATAAATATTATACTTATTACTGACTTGCTGTCATCTCAATATAATGGCAAAGTCAGAATATATTTTTATTCTAAAATAAGGATTTTTCATTGAGTTATAATGCCGACCTATTAAAATTTGCACATGAACTTGCTGATTCTGTGCAAAAACTAATTACAAAAAACTTTAGAAATTTTTCTGATTGGACAGTTAAACCCTCAAACCATGATAGAAGACCTCAAGTTTTAACCGATACTGATATTGAATGTGAAAAAATTATGAGAAAGCTTATAAACAAGAATTTTCCACAACATGGAATTATAGGAGAAGAGTTAGGAACCGAAAACGAAGAATCAGAATTTGTTTGGGTATTAGATCCTATAGACGGAACTAAAGCTTTCATTTCTGGACTCCCAGTTTTTGGAAGTATGATTGGATTGATGAAAAACAAATTACCTATTATAGGACTTATAGACCAACCTATAACTAAGGATAGAATTTGGGGAAGTGATCAAGGTAGCTATCTAAATGGAGAAATCATTAATACGAGAAAATGTAAATCTATTAAAAAAGCCATATGTGCTATTACAGATCCCTCAATGTTTATCAATGAGCAAGAAATATATATAAAAATAATTCAAAACACTTTTTTTATTCGTCATGGAACTGATTGTTGGGGATATGCAATGTGTGCCTCAGGATTCATTGATTTAGTTATAGAAAAAGATTTAGAAATTTGGGATATTGTGGCTGCCATACCAATAATAAATTCAGCCGGTGGTAAAATTACTTCTTGGGAAGGGAAAAATCCTATATCTAGTAGCTCAATAATAGCAGCCGGAGATCCTAATCTTCATAGTTATCTAATAGAATATTTAAAAAATAAATAATGAACTTATTATTATAAAGACATATATTTGTCATATCAGATTATCCATAGAAGGAATTATGTAAAACATGGCTATCCAAAGAGAAGAAATGCGCTACGATGTAGTAATTGTCGGTGCAGGGCCTGCTGGCTTATCAGCAGCAATTAAAATTAAAAAACTTGCGTTAGAAACTAAAAAATCTATATCAGTATGTGTTTTAGAAAAAGGTGCTGAAATTGGTTCACATATCATTTCAGGAGCCGTAATTGAAACCAAAGCTCTAGAAGAGCTAATACCAGAATGGAAAAATGATCCTGATCTAGAAATGACAAAAGTAAATAAAGAAGAATTTTTATTTCTGAGCAAAACAATAAGTTTTAAAATTCCCACATTTTTATTACCTAGTACGATTAGAAATACTGGCAACTTTATAATAAGTCTTGCTAATTTATGTAGATGGCTATCTAAACAAGGAGAAAAATTAGGAGTTGAAATCTATCCTGGTTTTCCTGCGAAAGAAGTTTTATATAATCAAAACAATGAAGTTATTGGGGTGAGGACTTCAGATATGGGAATAACCAAAGAAGGTGTTAAAAGTCCTTCTTTTGAACCAGGAATAGACATATTAGCTAAATATACGCTTTTTGCTGAAGGGTGCAGAGGAAACTTGGGAAAAAGTCTTATAAGTAAATTTCAACTAAATAAAAATAAATCCCCCCAAACTTATGGCATTGGACTAAAAGAAATATGGGAGATAGACCCTAAGAAGCATAATGAGGGTGCTGTGATGCATAGCATAGGATGGCCTCTTCAAAACGATGTATATGGAGGTTCATTTTTATACCATGCAACAAATAATCAAATTTACCTAGGATTCGTACTTGGTTTAGACTACAAAAATCCCTATTTAAATCCATATGAAGAATTTCAAAAATTTAAAACACATCCAAAAATTAAAAACATTCTCAAAAAAGGAAGACGCATTGCATATGGTGCAAGAGCTATAAATGAGGGAGGATTTCAAAGCTTGCCCAGATTATATTTTCCAGGAGGAGCATTAATTGGTTGTGATGCAGGAACACTAAATGTTCCAAAAATTAAGGGAACCCATACAGCTATGAAATCTGGAATACTTGCAGCTGAAGCCATAGTAAATAAATTTAATAAAGAAAATTCAACTTCTTCAATGTTAGAAGAATATGAAAAACGATTTTATAGATCTTGGGCTGGAATAGAATTAAAGAAAGCCAGAAATTTCAGACCTGCCTTTAAATATGGATTGTTTATTGGTCTTTTAAACGCTTTTATAGAGCTAATAATTTTTAGAGGGAATTCTCTCTGGACATTAAAATTTAAAACTCCTGATCACAAAGAAACTAGAACATCCAAAAATTATTCAAGAATTTCTTACCCAAAACATGATGGAATATATACTTTTGACAAATTAACAAACCTATCATTTTCAGGAACAAATCATGCGGAAAATCAACCATGTCATTTACAAATTAAAAATAATACAATACCTATCAAAATTAATTTAGAAAAGTTTGACTCTCCAGAAAGATTATATTGCCCTGCAAATGTTTATGAAATTATAGACCAGAATGGAACACCTAAATTACAAATTAATGCCCAAAATTGTTTACACTGTAAGACATGTGACATCAAAGATCCTGAACAAAATATTAATTGGATCACTCCTCAAGGGGGTGATGGCCCCAACTATCCAAATATGTAATATAAAAAATGAAATTTTTTCTTTTCTCATTCCTCTCCATATATTGTGTTTCCTATGTATTTGCGAATGATATGCTTAAGCAAATAACCTTACCAGAAGGCTTTTCAATAAAAATTTATGCTAAAGTTCCAAATGCTAGACAAATGGCAATAAGCCCTAATGGAACATTGTTCGTAGGATCCAGAGCTGCCGGAAAAGTATATGCTATCCAGGATCATAATAATGACGGATATGGCGAAACTGTTATTGAAGTTGCATCAAAATTAAGATTGCCAACAGGCATAGCATTTAATAACAAAAGTTTATATATAGGAGCTATTAATAAAATACTCGTTATTCCAGAAATAGAAAAAAACCTCAACTCTCCAGTAATAAAAGCCATTAAAGATGATTTACCTAATGATTTTCACCATGGATGGAAATATTTAAAAATAGGAAAAGATAATAGAATTTATTTTAATATAGGAGCGCCATGCAATGTCTGTGAAGTAAAGGACCCTTATGCTACTATTGCAAGCATTAAATTGGATGGATCTGATTTTTCCATATTTGCAAGAGGAGTTAGAAACTCTGTAGGATTTCTTTTTCACCCAATAACTAATGATTTATGGTTTACTGACAACGGTAGAGATGGTTTAGGAGATGATTTGCCACCATGTGAATTAAATTATTCAAATGGTCCTGGCTATCATTTTGGATTTCCATATTGCTTTGGCAATAATATAATTGATAAAACACTCTCTTATAAAAATACATGTAGCCATTTTCGTCCAACTGCAATGGATTTTAAGGCTCATGTTGCACCATTAGGGATAGATATTAGTAAAGATGATTTATTTTCATATTCTTTTAATATCACTATTTTTATTGCACT
>CAZNVN010000016.1:13243-20204 GCA_964576635.1 uncultured Rhodospirillaceae bacterium | reverse complement strand
ATAGAATAGCTTATGCTAAATTAAACGATGAGCATAAAAATATCGTAGATAATGGCATATTTGCTGAGGGTTGGTTACAAAAAAATGGAACTGTTCTCGGAAGACCCGCGGATATTCTGTTTAATCAATCAGGAGATATGTTTATATCAGACGATCTATTAGGGAATATTTATATTATACAATATAAAAATTAATAATTTATTGTAGCTTTACTTCCATCTGGGTATGTAATTTTTACCTCACCGATTACATTGCCTTCTTTAAATGTTCCCACCATTTTTGTTCCATCCATGTATATTACTTCTCCGTTACCTTCTCTTTGTCCATTTACAAAACTTCCTGTATAAATAGAACCATCGGAAAAAGTAAATTTACCTAACCCTTCTATACGGCCATCCACAAATTCACCTTTATATCGACTTCCATTTGAAAATATAAATTCCCCCTTCCCATGTTGGGCACCATTTATAAACTGACCTGTATATTCATTTCCATCTGCCATTTTTAAATTTCCTATACCAGTTGGAGCACCTGCCTTATATTCTCCTACATAAACTGTTCCATCTAAATATGAAAATACACCTTTACCTTCCTCCAAATCTTGTACAAAACTTCCCACATACTTGCTACCATCAATATACTCAACTTTACCATTACCATGGCGTAATCCCCCAACAAATTGTCCTTCATAAACTGCCCCATTTTCATAAGTTAAAATGCCATTGCCATTGAATTCTCCATTTAAAAATTCTCCTTCATATTTTACTTGATATTTTGAATCTGTTTTTGGATATTCTAGAGAACCAATACCAGTCATTTCTCCATTATTGAGCTCACCACGATATATACTTCCATCCTTAAATTCTATAGAACCTTCCTCTGCAAAAACAGGAGAAGATAACAAAAAAACTGAAAAAATAAAAAATGTATTAATTAAGAGAATCTTCACTAAAATACCTTTAAGCTACAGCTGTATCCTTCGCATCAATATACTCATTATCGACTATAGCATAATTCTCCTTATTATCTAATAATTCTCTGAGTAAAATATTATTTAATTCATGACCAGCACAATTAGCTTCTATGCTACCAATTAAATTTTTACCAGCTAGATACATATCACCACAACAATCCAAAATTTTATGCCTGACAAATTCATTCTTATAACGCAATCCATCTGGGTTTAAAACTTTTCCATCATCTACAACTATCACATTATCTAATGATCCACCTAAAGCCAGACCTGATCTGTGTAAAGCCTCTACCTCTTTTAAAAAACCAAAAGTCCTAGCTGAGCCTATTTCTTCTTTAAATGCACCATTAGAAAATACTACCTTATGAGTCTGCTTTCCAATAACTGGATCAGAAAAATCTATATGATATTTAATGGAGAAGTCTTCAGAAGGTCTTATTAATATATTTTTATTATTCAAAGATACACTAACTTCTTTCAAAACTTTTATTGATTTTTTTCTAGAAATTTGCTCCTTTAATCCTGTTGAATTTATCATTCCAACAAAATTTTTAGAACTGCCATCCATTACGGGCACTTCACAAGATGAAAGAATTACTTCCACATTATCAACACCTGTTCCCATGAAAGCTGCCATCAAATGCTCTACTGTTTTGATTTCTATTACTTCCTGGTTTCCTATTGTCGTTCCATATCTTGTGTCAATAACAGAGTCATAGCAAGCCTTAATGAAAGGCCTATTAGGAAGATCTTCCCTTCTAAAAACAATGCCTGTATTATGTTCAGCTGGTTTAAGAAGCATCCTTACTTTTTTCCCAGAATGCAAACCTACTCCATCACACTGTACCATTCCATTCAAAGTATTTTGATATAATGATCTCATTTGCTATCTAGTTTCTAAGGAATTATTAATGAAACATAGTAACAATTCATAACCCTTAGGTGAAATAACATTTTGTAACATTTGTAACAAATAGTAAGCCTAAAAATACTTAAAAGTTCTCAAAAATCCACTTTTTAAATCTATTAAATCTAACAATCATACTAACTTCATCTCTGCTAGAAGATATAATTTTTGGTTTCAAATCTTTATTTTTTGATAAAACGTATTGTAATAATCCATTAACTGCAGAAAAAGCCGAGCCAGACATGTTGTCTGGCAAACCCATCTCTACTTTTGGCCTTCCTAGTCTTGATTTTTTTTCCAATACATCAGCACCCAAATTTAATAACCCATCCATTTGGGATGCACCTCCTGTAAAAATAACTCTGTTTGTAATTATTTTATAATACCCGCTTTTTATTATCTCTTCTTTAACCTTTTCCAAAATTTCTTGAACTCTAGGTTTGATTATTTCTGTTAAATGTTCCCTAGAAACTTCGATAGGATCCAATGACTCATATTCCTCACCAAGAGGTTTAGCCTCAATAGTAGAACTGCTTTCTCTATAACCTTCTATCAACTGTCCGTTTATTATCTTAATTTTTTCTGCATCCGCTATTGATAATGAGCAAACTTTAGCTATATCCCTAGTAATTAAAGCCCCGCCCAGTGGTATAACTTTAGTAAAAACTATAGCCTTATTTTTAAATATAGATACTGTGGTTAATTCATATCCTATATCCACTAGAGCTACTCCTAAATCTCTTTCTTCTTTTGCCAAGACAGATAAACCACAGGCATAAGGATTATAAATAATATCACTTATTTCCAAATCCGCTCTATTTACTACTCTTTCAAAGTTTTTAACCGAATTTTCTTCTACACTAATGATACTTATATCTAAACCTAGCTTCTCCCCATACATTCCTATTGGATCTTTTACTCCTTTACTACTATCTATAGAAAACTGTAAAGGCACTGCATGTAATATTTTTCTGCCATGAAATGTATTTTGAGACCTCAAAACTTCATAAACTTTTTCCAGATCTTTTTCATTGACTATTGAACCTTGCAACTCTATTTCTATTTTTAGTCTATTTGATTCAGGATTCCCAGAAGAAAAACTCAAAATTACACTTTTTACAGTTTCCGAAGCCATTTTTTCGGCAGATTCTACACATTTGCGAATTGAAGATTCTAATTCTTTTAAATCTGTAATAATACCAGCAGACAATCCTTTGGATTCTTGATGACCTGCACCTATTATTTCAATCTGTCCTGAATTATTTATTTTTGCAATTAAGCAGCTTATTTTCCCAGAACCAATATCTAACGCAGTATATATTTGATTATTCGAAATATTTACAAACCTAGATCTGAAATATCTAGTCATTTAGAAAAAACCCTACTCTGAAAGTTGATCTTTTAATTTGAAAGTGAGTGTATCTAATAATCTTAAATCTATAAAGGCTAATTTATCAGACTTGACATCATATGTAGAAAGAAATTTTTCCAGTCTTAGTAATGCAGATTGAGGATTTTCGGAAGGTAATTTAACATAGAGACCCTCACTAAAATAAATATTCCATCTGCGATTTCCAATTCGTTCAATTTTATTTAAAGATAAGTTATAATTTTTTAATTTCTTAACTATTAACTTTATTTCATCCATATTTTGTAGTGCATTCTTTCCTATTACTCTTATCAAATCTATATAATCATCAGAAGAAATTTGAATGATCCTATTTCCATTTATATCGATTAAATAATTTATATTATTGAACTCATAAACTGCTACAGGAATATATTCTAGTACATCTATTTGTAATATCCCCTGTGATTGCAAGTAAACACTTGAATTTAAAACCCACGGCAACTGGTTAATTCTTTCTCTAATTAAATCCAAATCTACCAATAGTATGGAATCTCCAATATTAAGATTAATTGCATTTAGAATTTCATTTTTATTCTGGTTATATTTTCCTTTAACCCACACTTCACTTAAAACCATTCCTGTATTTACTGCAAAATGATTAAAAACTAATTCCGATCTTTTTATTAATATGTCTCTCTTAAAAAATAAAAACCCTGTAGTAAGAGCAATTATAATTACTAAAGAAATTTTTAATACAACTCTCAATTTAATGCTCTATCTAATATTTTGGCAATTAATTCATCATACGATAACCCACTATTGTTAGCTATTTTAGGAACCAAGGAGTGAGAAGTTAATCCAGGAGAAGTATTAATTTCTAATAACACAGGGTTTTCTAATTGATTTATTGGTAATCTAAAATCAGATCTGGTTAAACCCCTACAACCTAAAGCTTTATGCGCTTTCAATGCATATTCTTCTAATTTATTTTTTGTTGAATTGTTTATGTCAGTAGGAATTATATACCTAGTTTTAGAATTCTTATATTTAGCATTGTAATTGTAGAAATTTTCTGAATATTTGATTTCTATAATACCTAAAACATTATCATCTAATACTGCAACTGAGAATTCTCTTCCATCTATAAACTGTTCTACAAAATAATTGTTTCTTGTATCTTTCTTATATAAAGACTTAGTATCAAAATTTTTATCGATAATTTCTACATCTATACTAGATCCTCCATCTACGGGCTTTAAAACATATGGCCTTGGCATAGGATCTTTTTTAATTATATTTCGTATATCTACTAATTTATCTTTTGCTACATTAATTCCAGCTCTAGAAAACATAACTTTTGCGATATTTTTATTCATTGCCATAGAAGATGCCAGGACTCCAGAACCAGTATAAGGTAAACCTGTTAATTCGAAAAAACCTTGTAGCACTCCGTTCTCTCCCATACCACCGTGCAATGCATTAAAGATTAGGTCTATATCATACCCCTTAAATGATGAAAACTTGAAATTTTTACTGACTATTTTTCTTACATCGTGACCTAGGATTATTAGTGAATTAGCAACTTCATTTCCACTCAGTAAAGACACTTCTCGTTCTGTATGACCTCCCATAAACACAAGTATTTTCATATTAACTGCTTTCTATTTAGACCCTAGCCTTAATATTTCCCATTTGAGCTTAATTCCAGAATTATCCATTACCCTATTTTGCACTTCAATCCCTAGATTTTCAATATCACTAGACATCGCTTTTCCTTCATTAATAATAAAATTAGAGTGGTTCTCAGAAATCTTTGCTCCTCCAACACTTAGCCCTCTGCACCCTGCTTGGTCTATTAATTCCCAAGCTTTAAATCCAGGAGGATTTTTAAAAGTTGATCCCCCAGTCAAATTTCTTATGGGTTGAGTACTTGATCTTGTAATGTTTATTTTTTTTATTTTATTGAATATCACTTTTTGATTTTCCTCATGTCCTTTTAATTCTACTTCAACAATTATAGAATACTTTGGGATAGAAGAATTTCTATATCTCATTCTTAAATCTGAAACTCCCATTTCCAAAACTTTACCACTTCTTTCCAGCAACTTAATCCTGTGCAATATATCAGAGATATCACCACCATATGCTCCCGCATTCATTTTAACACTACCGCCAATAGATCCGGGAATACCAGAAAGGAATTCCATTCCCCCTATACTTTTTTTAGCAGCAAATGAAGCTATTTTCATATCCATTACCGCTCCTCCAACTTTAATTTTATTTTTGGTAATTATAATTTTATTAAAATTTGCTCCTAACTTAATTACAACTCCTTTTATTCCTCCGTCCCTAATTAGTACATTAGAGGTTGCCCCTAAAACTAAAAACGGGATTTTGGGATCTAGTTCTTTAATAAATTTTACAAGATCTGTCTCATCCCTAGGAACAAACAATACCTCAGCAGGTCCACCAACTCGAAACCAGCTTGATTTCGCCAAAATAGCGTTAGTAATCAAATCACCTTTTACTTTAGGAATCTTATTTATTAAATTTGTTCTAAACATTAATTTAACATATTAAAGTATTTTATTTAGGTTAATTAAATTTATTTTTTAATTGTTTTACTATTTTTTTAGCTATCCGCGAAATAGACCCTGCTCCTAAAAATATAATAAAGTCTCCTGATTTGCATAAAACTGTTAACTCGTCTGCTAATTTATCAAAATCATCTAGTAATCTTACATCTTTATGACCAGTTTTAATAATGGAAGAAATTATTTTTTTCTTATTTATGCCTCTTATAGCTTGCTCTCCTGCGGAATATACATCCGTTATAAATACTGTATCTGCCTTACTAAAGGATTTTACAAATTTATCAAAAAGGGTTTTAACTCTAGAAAACCTATGGGGCTGAAATATAGTTACAATTTTACCTGTGCAAATAGAACGTGCAGCTTGTAAAATGTTCTCTATTTCTGTCGGATGATGAGCATAGTCATCAATTATAGATATACCATTAATTTTGTCTAACAAACTGAATCTTCTTTCTACACCAGTAAAACTTTTCAATCCCCCTTTTATATTATTAGTATCTATTCCTAATTCATAAGATACCGCTATTGCCCCTAGTGCATTCCTAACATTATATTCTCCAGGAAGAGAAACAGAAATATTTTTGATGATATGATTCCCATTGCCAGATCTTTTATTAATCACCACATCAAAAAATGTTTTCCCTTTTTTAATTAATAGGTTTTTTGCTGAATAATCGGCCTTCTCATTTAGACCATATGAGATAACTCTTTTATCTCTAATACTTTCAATCAGCTGATTTGTTTCTTCATAATCGTTGCATATTACTGCAAATCCATAAAAAGGAATATTTTCAACAAAGTTTTTAAATGCAAGTTTAAGATTATCAAAATTTCCATAAAAATCTAAATGTTCTTCGTCAATATTTGTTAATGCTACTATAGTTGCAGGCAGTCTTGTAAAAGTACCATCACTCTCATCTGCCTCCACTATCATCCATTCTCCCTTTCCTAGTCTAGCATTTGTTCCATAAGAATCGATAATCCCTCCATTTACTATCGTAGGATCTAATTTTGAGTAAACCAATATAGAGCTTAACAAAGAGGTTGTGGTCGTTTTTCCGTGAGTTCCACCTACAGCAATTGACTTTCTAAACCTCATCAACTCAGCCAACATGTCAGCTCTTCTAACTATTGGG
>CAZNVN010000016.1:3632-13224 GCA_964576635.1 uncultured Rhodospirillaceae bacterium | reverse complement strand
TTTTCTTTGACCTATATGTACTTTAATTCCCTTAGATTGTAATCTTTCTACGTTAGAATTATGTTGAATATCGCTACCCGAAACCTTGTATCCCAAATCAAATAAAACTTCTGCAATTCCACTCATTCCTATTCCGCCTATGCCTACAAAATGTATTATCCCAGTATCAAGAGTAAATTGAGTCATAATTCAACCCTTTTATTTTTAACGATAGCGGCAGTAGTTATTTCAACTATTTTTTCTGCTGAGCGTACTTCAATCCCTTTCTTGGCTAACTTTGATGCATCGAAGAGCTTTCTCGTATTTTTAATAATACTAATTAATTTATTATGTAGTTCCCCTACATCTTGCAATTTATCCTCCGTAATTATCCACCCTGCACCTTTATGTTCTACTAATTTAGAGTTCAAAAATTGATGGTTTTCAGCAGATTTAGCAAAAGGTATCATTATAGAAGGTCTACCCGAAATCAAATTTTCGGCAATTGTACTAGCCCCACACCTACAAATTACGATATTAGACCATTTCAGATATTTTGCCATATCGTTAATAAATATATGTAATTCTGATTTAATACCATTTCTGTTATAGATGTTTCTCAATTCTTTAATGTGCTCTTTCCTTACCTGCTGAACTATTCTCAATTTAAGTTTTAAAGCTTTGGGAAATCTAATTATGGCTTGAGCTATATTTAAAGACATCACACTTGCTCCTAAACTTCCTCCAGTTATTAGAAGATTAATTGTTTTATCCATCTTATAATTCAATTGATACAAATCCAAAATTTCAGGTCTTACAGGCATTCCCACAAAACAATAATTAACTTTTTTTTTATCTATATTTTTGAGTTCTGGAAAATGCGTCATCAAATTCTTTGAAATTTTGTAAAGTAATTTATTTGCTTTACCTAGTATAGCATTGCCCTCGTGTATAAATATTTTAACCCTAAAGATATAGCAAGCAAAAAGCACAGGTACTGTTATGTAGCCGCCAAAACCTATAGCAATAACTGGACGAATAAAAATTAAGCGAGAAAAAGACTGAAAAATACCTATAGTCATTAATATTAATGTAATAATATTTTTAAAAATATTAGTTCTATCAATACCTCTTCCTTTAATAGAAAATAATTTTATCTCATTATTAATAAAATTAGGTTTACTTTTTATATTATTATACATCCTGGAATCTGTAAAAAAAGAAACTAAATAACCACGAGAATAGAATTCTTTTGCTACTTCAATCGCTGGCAATACATGGCCTGCAGTTCCTCCAGCAGATATTAAGATATATTTTTTTTTAATATTATTCATATTTGAATACCAAAAACGTTTAAGTTTTTCTTGTTAAGGCAAGCATGATACCCATGCAGATAGAAGATGATATAAGCGATGAACCTCCATAACTAATAAAAGGCAATGTCATACCTGTAGTAGGAATAAGACTTAAAGTCACAGAAATATTTATTAAAACTTGCATACCAAATAACATTAACAAGCCCCCGGCTGCTAATAATTGATAAAGATTGGTAGAATTTATTACACTCCAAAATCCTCTCAAAACTATGGATCCAAATAACAGTATAATGAAGAAACAAATAATTGCTCCAAACTCCTCTGCTATAACAGGGAATATAAAATCTGTATGCGCATCCGGTATATATTTTTTTATTGTACCTTTGCCAGCTCCTTTACCAATTAAATTTTCTAAAATACTTCCATTTTCATAAGCTTTAAGAGCAAAACTTAATTGATCTTTTCCGCCAGCACTTGAATATAAAAAAGAATCTATTCTAATTTTTACGTGTTCAAAAAAATGATAACCTACTAGCATAACGCTAGTAAGTGCCGAAATTAATGCCAAAACCCAACGAAATGATAATCCTACAAGGAATTGTTGTCCAAACCACATTAAAACTATAAGTATCGCCATACCAAAATCAGGTTGTTTGAATAGAAAGAACAGCACTATTATTAAAAACAACAAAGAAATATGTCCATAGTTAATCCACTTTGGAAATCCTTCAATATTTTTTGATTTTTGCGATAATAGTGAAGCTGTAATAAGAACAAAAAATGGTTTTATAAATTCAGATGGTTGTATAGTCACTATACCTATGTCTAACCATCTTGTAGCACCCTTAAAATTTTCTCCAAATAACATAACACAAATGAGTAAAACAAAAGAAATTGAGAACCCCAAAACACCTATTCGATAAATGCCTTTAATTGACATAAAGGATAAAAATAACATTACCACGATGCCAATAAACAGAAAAAATATATGACGCTTTAAAAAATGGTATATATCCGTAATATCATTATATCTCTCTACTATTGAAGGGGTTGAAGCCCACACCATAATTATTCCAATTGCTGCTAAAATTAAAATTTGTATTAAATTCCAGCGATCTACTGTCCACCACCAACGTGCCAAAATATTGTTGTCACTTCGCGAGAGAAAAATCATTTAGTTTTTCCTAAATATTTTTGTTTAATTGCATTAACTTCTGACTTAAAAGCTTCTCCCCTTATTTGAAAATTTTTAAACTGATCAAATGATGCACAACCTGGTGAAAACAGTATTACTACAGGAGATTTTAGTTTTAAAGCATAACTCATTGAATCTTGTACAGCGTTCTTTAATAATAAACTATTGTTTACATAAAAATATTTTTTAAAAAATTCACAAAACTTCTCTCCAGAAGTACCAATAAAAAAACCCGCTAAAATATTCTCTTGAACAGACATTAATTGTCTTAAATCCTCATTTTTATCTTGTCCTCCAGCTATCCAGATAATTTTTTTAAAACATTTGAGAGCAGCTATAGTAGAAACTAAATTAGTAGCTTTAGAATCATTTACAAAACTAATGTTTTTAATAGCATCAATTTCTTCAATTCTGTTTGATAAGTTTTGAAAAGAAGGTAAATTTTTTTTTATCTCTCTATGGGATATTCCATTGCACAAGCAAGCAGCCACAGCACATGCAATATTTTCCTTATTATGCTCACCTTTTAAAGTTGTTAATTTTTCAATATTTCCAATTTCAACTTTCTTCTCACCTGTATAATCAATTAAAATATCTTTATTAAAATAAACACTATTTTTCTTTTTATGAGATAAAGAAACAGTAACAATTTTTGGAGATTTTTTTTTATTTCTTAGTTTTTTATATAAGAAGTTACAATGATCATTATCTATGTTGATAATAGCAGTATCCTCTTTACGCTGATTATAAAAAAGCTTTTCTTTGGCTAAAATATAGTCTTCTAGAGAGCCATGCCTTTCTAAATGGTCAGGAGATATATTAATTAGAACGGAAGTATTCGGCCTAAATTGCTTTATTAAATCTAATTGATAAGAGGAAAGCTCTAAAACATAGGTACCCTTCTGCTTAAATGGTGTTAGCCCAAGTACTGGAATTCCTATATTTCCTGCTATTTTTGTTGGGATCTTCGACGAAATCATTATATGGTGGACTATTGAGGAAACTGTTGATTTACCATTAGAACCACTAATTCCAATAAAATTATTTTTATTAAATGATTCATCATTCCAGAAAACATCTATATCACTAGTTATAATTTTACCAAACTTATTAGCCATTTTAATGATAGTATGATTTTTAGGAATTCCTGGACTAACTAATAAAACATCAATATTTTGCAAATTATGTTTCTTATTCAGATCTACAATTTGTATTTCTAATTGTGTATTATTTTTTCTTACTTCAGCAGAATCATCCCAACCTACAATTTTTAGTCCAATTCGTTTAAAATATCTAAAAGCAGAAACTCCAGATAATCCAAGACCTAAAATGCCCACTTTTTTATTAAGATTTTTTTTTTCAAATACATACATATTATCTCAATTTTAGCGTCGCTAGCCCTATTAGGGCCAATACACAAGCTATTATCCAAAATCTTATTACTATAGTAGGTTCTGACCAGCCCTTTATTTCAAAATGGTGGTGCAGAGGAGCCATTTGGAATATACGTTTACCTGTTAATTTATAGGAAATTACTTGAACAATAACTGATACTGCTTCTAAAACAAATAAACCACCTACTATTGCTAATACTATTTCATGCCTGGTTATTACACTTATTATTCCTATAGATGCTCCTGCAGAAAGAGAACCAGTGTCACCCATAAACACACTTGCAGGAGGAGCGTTAAACCATAGAAAACCTAATCCAGCTCCTACTAAAGCGGTACAAAAAATTAATAATTCACCTGATCCTGAAATATAAAATAAATTCAAATAATCAGAAAAAATTGTATTTCCAACAAGATAAGAAATTAGACCAAATACGCTGGAAGCAATAATTATTGGTACAATTGCTAGTCCATCTAGACCATCAGTTAAATTCACAGCATTCGATGAACCGACTACTATTAATCCTGAAACAAGGCACCAGCTAACTATTCCAAGATATACCGTGGTATCCTTTAGAAATGGAAAAGCTATCAATCCAGCTAATTGGTCTGACGAAATATCATAAATCCATATTAAGGCTATACTAGAGATTATAAACTGAAGTATAAGTTTTAATTTTGCAGACAACCCTCTGTGATTATTACGAGTAATTTTAAGATAATCATCTACAAAACCTATAACTCCGAACCCACAAGTGATATACAAAACTATCCATATGTATATATTTTTTAAATCTGCCCAAAGTAAACTAGAGATTACCAGAGATCCTAAAATGATTAGCCCTCCCATAGTTGGAGTACCTCTTTTTATGTCTATGTGCCATTCTGGCCCATCATCTCTAATAGGTTGTCCTTCTAATTGTTTAGACTTAAGCCACCTAATAATCAGGGGAGAAAAGATAAAACATAAAAATAAGGCCGTAATCAGAGATGCTCCACCTCTAAAGGTCAAATATCTAACTATATTAAAAAAGCTATACTCTTCTATTAAAGTTGTAAGGTAATAATATAACAATTTTTAATTTACCTTTTCACACAATTTTTTATAAGATATTTTACTAATTTTTCCATCTCCATTATCCTTGATCCTTTAATTAGTATATAATCTCCTGGTAATAAAATATTAGTAAAATCAATTGTTTGTAAATCACAAACATTTTTAAACCAATATGATTTTGCTTTATAGTTTAACTTTTTATGTACTGCTCTTGATTCTGCCCCTACACAAAAAACTAAATCAATTTTAAATCTAATAATAAAATCAGCTATACGTTCATGTAATGCTTTTGAAAACTTCCCTAATTCTTTCATATCACCAATTATAATAATACTTCTATTTTTACCGGACATTTCCTTCAATGCTTTTATAGATGCTTCCATAGAACTAGGATTAGCATTATAACTATCATCTATAACTACTGATTCTTGATTTTTAATGTAAATATAATGTTTTATTCCCCTTCCAGAAGGAATTTGAACAGAATATAATGCCTTTAAACCTTTATCAGGGTCACATTCAAAAGCTATTAAGGCAGCTAAAACTGAGAGAGAGTTTAAGACTTGGTGCAAACCATTAAAACGTATTTTATATTCGTAATCTTTGCCAAAAGCATTAACTACTAGTGTTTGCCCTTCCTTAATCAACCTCCTAGATTTTAAATAAACATCAGATTTTTTATTTGTACCAAATGTTACAAGGTTTTTTATTCCAGCTTTACTCGCAATAGATTTAATATTTTCGTAGAAGGTTAAATCACGATTAATTATAGCATAACCATCTGCTCTTAAACCTTGAAAAATTTCAGTCTTCGCAATCATTATGTCTTCAAGAGAATGAAAATTACCAATATGTGCTTCAGCAATATTAGTAATAAGTGCCAGATGAGGATTAACTAACAATGACAAATTCTTAACTTCATTCAACTTATTCATTCCAATTTCAAATACTCCAAAGTCACTGTTTTTATATATATTTGCTAAAGAATAAGGGACTCCAATATGATTATTATAACTACCAGGGCTAGCATAAGTTTTTCCAATCGCACTAAATGCTGCTTTCATCATTTCTTTGGTCGAAGTTTTTCCACTACTACCTGTTATTGCAATAAATCTTGTATTATATAATTTCTCTGCTCGCTTTCTAGACTCCTTAGCTATTAAAAAAAGACTTTTAAGCACATCTTCTACAGCTATGTTATAGAACTTTTTGTTTTTTACCTTATAGTCCGTTTTAACCATTACAGCAGAGGCACCAGATCTCATGGAATCAATAATAAAATCGTGCCCATCAAAGTTTTTTCCTTTTAAAGCCAAAAATAAATCGCCTTTTTTAACTTTTCGACTATCTATTTCTATTCTTTTACACTCCCAATATCTTGAGCTAGTTCCTTCTGTAATTGTTTCTAAAAGATCAGAGTTCCATAAATATTTATCATTTAAAGTTTCCATGTTATATGCTCATTTTAATAATATTTTGTACTACTTCTTTATCATTAAAATATATAGAATTTTCTTTAATTACTTGAGTAGTTTCATGACCTTTTCCTGCAATCAGTAAAACATCTCCTCTTTTAAGTTCTTTAATTGCTTTATATATGGCCTCTTTCCTATCAGAAATCTCTACACATCCAGGACATTTAGAAATTATTTCAGAACGAATATGAGAAGGGTTTTCATTCCTAGGATTATCATCAGTTACAAAAACTTTATCAGCATTTATATGTGCTATTTTACCCATTAATGATCGTTTCCCTTTATCTCTATCTCCACCGCAACCAAAAACTAGTATAAGTCTATTTTTGACATAGGGTCTAAGGGCAATTAAAGCGCTCTCCAGAGCGTCAGGAGTATGAGCATAATCAACAAATATTGTATTACTTTTATTAATTGCTCCAACTCTTTCTAACCTGCCTGGGGGTGCCTTCAAAGTAGAACATATCTTCTCTACTTTATTTCTTTCTAATCCTGATTCTACTGCTATAGCAATAGACATAACAAGATTACTAATTTGAAAATCTCCAACTATATCAGTCTTTAACAGACTCTTTTTATCTTTGTATAATAATTCAATATTTTTAATATTATTATCTGAATTATTTATTTTAAAATTCCAATCTGAATTATGCTTGGAACCTACAGTTATAACTTTTAATTTTTTTAAATTTGCTACACCTTTAAACAAACTAAATTCTTTAATTCCAGAATTAATGATAGCTATACCCCCTTCCATAGTAAGTTCAGAAAATAACTTTAATTTAGCGTTAACATATTGAGAATATGATACGTGATAATCTAAATGATCTCTCCCCAAGGATGTTATTGCTGAAATAGAAAATCTAATACCATCCAACCTATGTTGTGATAATCCGTGGCTAGAAACCTCTATAATAGTATTTTTTACACTATCATTTTCTAAGTTTCTTAAAGTTTTAGATAAAACAACAGGATCAGGAGTTGTTAAATTAGTTTTTTTTATATTTGATCCAATATTTACTCCTAGAGTCCCTATAGATGCTGATTTTTCCCCTAATAATGTCCAAATTCTATTTGTAAACCAAGCTGTGGAAGTTTTACCATTAGTTCCAGTAACTCCAACAATTAATGCAGGCTTTTTTTTATAATAATTATCTGCCATAATTGCATATGTCTTTCGTACATTTTTGGATTGAAAAAATATACAATCTGATCCCTTTAAAAGATTTTTATATCCTTTTTCAACTAGAACAACTTTAGCCCCTCTCCCCACAGCATCTGCGATAAAATCAGTTCCATTATGATTACTGCCTTTGATTGCTGCAAATATGTAGTTTTTTTTAACTTTACGAGAATCAGAAGTGATCCCATTTATAAATGGATCAAAGGAATTATGTTTACTTAATACCAGAATACTTTGACATAACTCAGAAAATTTGGCCATTTTAGATCATTTTCTCTTACTGTAATACAATTTCTTGAATTAGATTACTATTCAGATTTACATGTGTGCTTGGTTCCCCAATAACTGGAGCCATTTCTTTTACAATCTCTTTAGCGATGGGTACAGCTGTCCAACCTGCTGTAGATCTTTCCTTTTTATCGCGATTTGGCTCATCTAGTAAAATAAAAATTCCATATTTAGGTTGATTAATAGGTAAAAAAGCAACAAAAGAAGAAATATTTTTTTTAGAATTATACTTCCCGTTCTCATATTTGTCTGCTGTTCCTGTCTTACCTCCGATATCATATTCTTTTATATTAATCAAATTAGCTGTTCCTCTTTCATCTTCAACAACTATTCTATATAAATGCTTCATTATTGATGACACCTCTGGTTTAAAAACTTTTATAATTGGTCTTTCTTCATAAAGTGGATCTTTAACAACCATTGGCTCTACATATTTACCACCATTAACTGTAACAGCTAATGCTGCAAGGGCTTGCAATGGATTAATTGAGATTCCGTAACCATATGATCTAACTACTATATCAGATTCTGCAATGTTAGGTGGAAATATAGGAGAGCTAGTTTCAAAAATTCCAATTTTGATATCTTTCTTAAAACCTAATGCCGAAAAATAATAGTTTTGTTTATCTTTTCCTAACTCCATGGCAATTTTAGAACTACCAATATTTGAAGAATACAAAAAAACCTCTTCTAAATCTAATATCCTATTTTTAGGATGAAAATCCTTGACTATCTTTCCTTTTACTTTGAATGGTTTAGAAGCATCAAATTTGCTATTAAGATTTACTATGTTTTCATTTAGAGCAGAAGCAATAGTGAATGGCTTGAAGATTGAACCCATTTCATAATTAGACATAGTTACCCTATTAATTCTACTATGATCACTGTGATGGCTCCTTATATTAGGATTAAGATTAGGAAAACTAGTTGCAGCTAACACTTCTCCACTGGTAACATCAATAATAATACCAACTGCAGCCTTGGCTTTAAAAGTGTCTAATCCCTCTTTCAATTTATTGTAAACTATAGATTGAAGTCTACTATCTATAGTAAGCACTACATCTTTTCCTTCTTTTAATTTATTATTATAACTCCTTTCTACTCCAGCATGCGCATTATCATCCAAACCCACATGACCTACTAAAACACTTGTCTCTTCCTCTAGCGGATATATCCTTAAAGGTTCAGTTATAAAATCTAAGGACGGCTCTCCAAGATAAAGAATATTTTTTGCATTTTCTGGAGATATTTGACGAGATAGAAATTTAATTTTTTCTTTATATTTAATTTTTTAAAAAATTCTTTTTTTATTATTTATGGGAATTATATTCAATAATTTATCTAAAAGAATTAAAGGATGTTTTACCCTAGTAGCGTCTAAGTATAATGAGTAAGAGGGTAATGAAACTGCAATAATTTTTCCATTTCTGTCTAAAATTTTACCCCTTACGACTACGTCCGGTTTATAGGTTTCATTTAAGTGAACTATTGGATTATTAACAGATATATAGAACAGCTTAATAGTAACTAGTAAGGTGGTTACAAAAAATATTACTGAAACTGCGATTACTCTTTGTTTACATACTTCAATTGCTAATTTATTTGCACCATCAATTTTTATACTTTTAGAATTGGATGATACAATTTCTGGCAAAGTAGCTTTCCTCAATCATTTTGTCGTCTCAAAAAAGCTGGAATATCTGTCAAG
>CAZNVN010000016.1:0-3532 GCA_964576635.1 uncultured Rhodospirillaceae bacterium | reverse complement strand
CTATCTTCCATATTGTCATCTTCTTGTAGTTTTTTCTCAGTAATAATCTTTTTAGCTGGAATATCTGTCAAGCTATCTTCCATATTGTCATCTTCTTGTAGTTTTTTCTCAGTAATAATCTTTTTAGATGGCTGTTCAAACATTTTTTCTTTAATATCTTTTTGTTCCTCAGCTTTGAGTCCTGAGAAAAATGGTTTGCTTTCTGCTCTAAGCGTAGTTTTTTTTGATTTTATCGTATCTCTAGCCTGGCTACTAAATACTGAGCCTGAAGTTATTCTTTTTATGAGTCCAAGTTTTTCCTCTTTTTCCTCTTTTTCTAATTCTTCTATCTTTTCTTCTATTATTTCTTTACTACCTTCCTCTTCTAATTCATTTGCATTAGTTGAAGCGTTGAGAAGTTCTGCCTCAGTAAAAGGATCAACTTCTGCAGACATTTGTTCCTCTGAAATAACAGATTTTGTTTTTGTTTCTATTGTTTCAGCTTCTGGGGGAATAAAGTTATTTTCCATTCTGTCCTCAGTTAGCTTTATTTCTTCAATATGTTCTTTCTCCAAATAGGCAGCTTCACTATCAGTTTCTGTTAATTCTATATTTGGTTGAATATTTGCTGAAACAGGTTCTTCTCTTTCAACTTCAATAGGATCCTCATCAATTTTACTCTTTCTCCAAATGGGCAGCATCACTATCTGTTTCTGCTAATTCATTTGGTTGAATATTTGATTGAATATCTGGTTTAATATTTGCTGAAACAAGTTCTTCTCTTTTATCTTCAGCCGGACCCTCATCAACTCTACTCATATTTTCCGTTATATTTCCTATAGGAGTGGTTCCTAAAGAATTTAAAGGGCTCACTAGAGAATCTACTGGATCCCTTTCTTCTTTACTAACTCCTATCCCTGTAGCAACAATAGAAACTCTAATATTATTTGTCATTTCTTCATCAGTGGTAGCACCAAATATGAGATTTACTTCATCATCTGATTGCTGCCTTATATGATCTACAATTTCATCTACTTCAAATAAAGTTAAATCAGGCCCTCCAGTTATATTAACCAATACTCCTCTAGCTCCAGTCAAAGATACATCATCTAAAAGAGGATTTTGTATAGCTGCAGCAGCTGAATCAAGAGCTCTATTATCTCCCTCAGCCTCTCCAGTTCCCATCATCGCTTTTCCCATCTCCATCATAACAGACCTTACATCTGCAAAATCCAAGTTAATTAATCCTGGCATAACCATTAGGTCTGTAACACCTCTAACTCCTGAATACAGAACTTTATCTGCCATTTTAAATGCATCAGCAAAAGTGGTTTGAGCATTTGCAACTTTAAATAAGTTTTGATTAGGAATGACTATAAGGGTATCTACTACGTTTTCTAATTCAGCAATTCCTCTTTCTGCTACTCTCATCCTATGCTTGCCTTCAAAATGAAAAGGTTTAGTTACTACACCAACAGTTAAAATACCTTTGTCTTTTGCAGCTTGAGCAATGACTGGAGTCGCTCCCGTGCCTGTGCCTCCACCCATTCCAGCTGTTACAAACAACATATGTGTTCCCTCAATATGCTCTAAAACCTGATCTATAGACTCATCTGCAGCTGCTTTTCCTACTTCTGGTTTTGCTCCTGATCCCAAACCTTGCGTAACATTCGCACCTAACTGAACCCTTACTTCAGTCATAGAATTTGCAATAGATTGAGCATCAGTGTTTGAAACTATAAACTCTACCCCCTCTAAGTGTGAGGCAATCATGTTATTTACTGCGTTACAACCGGCACCACCTACTCCTATAACTGTTATACGTGGTTTAAGCTCGTGTGTGGGAGGGACACTTACATTAATAGACATAATTTTTCTCCATTTTATTGTTGATTATGATGTATCGAAATTTATTATTATTTTTAAAAGAAATACTTATAACCATTAGTTAATCTCCTCATTAAAAGAAACTTTGGCATTGGTTAGTTTAATTGTATTATCAAGTTTACTAATTAAATTTTCGACATTAGATATAGGACGTGAAGTTAAATTGAGGTAACTCGCATTTAAATTCTTAAGATTTTTAGGATTAATTATGAATGCCAGTTCAGCTTCTTTAAGTCTAATTTGTAAATCTATATTTTTTTGTTCTTTTCTGACTTGATCTAATTCTTTTTTTATTTCATTTATATTATTGTTAATAATCATTGACCAACCAATAGCAAATACTGAAATGATTACAATTGTGTATATAGCAGGCTTCTTCATGCAGCATACTCCATTCTATTGTCTAATTTCTCGGCTGCCCTTAATCTTGCCGATCTTGAACGAGGGTTTTGGCTAATTTCATTTTTACTTGCTTTAATAACTTTCTTATTTATGACTCTAAAGGAGGCCTTAAAATTTTTTTTATCTTGAAATCTAAGGCCATTTAAAAAATTTAGAGGAGCTGCTACAGGGAGGGGGTAATGCAGCTCCTCGTGGGGTAAAACCGTGTGTCTCGAAGGATTTGAATGTTTTCCAGATTTCTCTTTAAAGAAAGATTTGACTATTTTATCTTCTAACGAATGAAAGCTAATTATTACCAACCTAGCTCCAGGTGTTAATAATTTTTCTGCGTCTATAAGAGCCTTATAAATTTCATCCAATTCATTATTGACCTTGATTCTCAGTGCTTGAAAAGTTCGAGTAGCAGGATCAATTTTTTTATTTTTAGTATACCCTGCCGCAGATCTTATGATTTCCGCTAATTGTAATGTGGAACTTATATTTTTTGTTTCCCTATTTTTAATAATAGCCCTTGCTATTCGTCTAGCTTTTCTTTCTTCTCCAAACGTATATATAATTTTTGCTAAGGTAGATTCATCACAATGTTTAATAATGTCTGCAGCTGTTTCTCCTTTATCGTCCATGCGCATATCTAAAGGCCCATCAATTTGAAAGGAAAAACCCCTATCGCAACCATTTAATTGCATTGAAGACACCCCTAAATCAAATAATATACCACCGTTAACACTCTTAATACCTTTGCTTTTTAACAACGAATATAAGTTGCTAATTCTTCCTATAATTAAATCAAAATTTTTAGGGAATTTTTTCTTGCTTAAATCAGCATATTTTTTTACATGAGGATCCCTATCTATTGAAATTACTCTACAATCAGCTGATGAAAGTATCATTTCTGTATGGCCACCAGAGCCGTAAGTTCCGTCAATATAAGTATGACCTTTTTTAATATTTAATTTTGATTTAACCTCATTTAATAATACAGGAATATGATCGTTATTTTTATGGTAATCATTCAACCCTTTCTCTCTCTTCAAACTTTTATTTAACATTTTCTTCTGCCTTTTTTCTCCTACTATCCATATACAATCTTGCTCTTTCTAAATATTGATCAAAACTCTTCGGATCCCATATTCTAAATTTTCTTCCCATACCTACAAATAGTGCTTCTGTTTCAATTCCTGCATCATGCTTATAATTTTCAGGTAAATTAATTCTTCCTTCTTTATCAAAAGGCAGCATAGTTCCGCCAAAAAGAATGGTTGAT
>CAZNVN010000015.1:9838-24891 GCA_964576635.1 uncultured Rhodospirillaceae bacterium | reverse complement strand
CCTCTGCCGGGCGTTACCCGGCGCTGTATTTCCAAGGAGCCCGGACTTTCCTCTTCCATAATAATTTAGAAGCAATCACTCAGCTGCCTGATAATCTAAATTAGACAAAATTTTAGAAAATTCAAGAAATTCTGCGTATTTCCATAAAATATTTTGATACAGTTATTAACATCCTCATTTCTTCTTCATCCACTAAATGATCTAGTTTACGAGGATTAAAGTGCCTTTTAAAAGCAATTATGGACGCATCTAAATTGTCTTTAACATTATATCCAATAACCTCTAAAGATTTATAAATAAGTGCCTTTTTATCATAGATTTTTGGTAATTTAACATTTTTTTTGGGCCAAACCGCAAGCCCTTTAGCCGCAAGATTTTTCCATTTAAACTTTTCTCCTGGATCCTTTTTTCTTGTTGGTGCCACATCGCTATGCCCTAGGATAAATTCTGGTTTGATATTGTATTTTAATATTACTTTCTTTAAAAGGAATTCTAGGGAATACATTTGTTTATTGGGAAAATTTTTATAGCCAAATTCATGTCCAGGGTTACACAACTCTATACCAATAGAACTATGATTCAAATTTTTTTCTCCTAACCATTCAGATACTCCTGCATGCCAAGCAGTCATATTTTCGTCTACTAGTTGCCAAATTTTTCCATCTCTATTAATTAAATAGTGGCTACTTACTTTTGACTGACTTGAGCATAATTTTTTTAAAGCACTATTAGTATCTTTCATGCCTGTATAATGTAAAATTATCTTATTAGGAGCATCATTATTCTTTCTTATTTCAAAATTAGGAGAATTATAATCTCTAGATATTTGCATGAGAGCAACAATATTTAGTTTGATTGTTTTTTTCTATGTTCAGTAATTCTATCATATGAATCATTTATTTCAGATAACCTTTCATTTGCAAGACGGATAAATTCCTCTGGGAGACCCTTTGAAACTAGCTGATCTGGATGATATTTTCTTACCAAATCATGGTAATTTTTCTTTAGAATATGATTGCTAGCATTTTCTGTAACTCCTAGTAACTTATAATCTCTGTCCAAGTTTTTATTGTCTTTACTTAAATACTGAGCTCTAATTCCCTGTACTAGATTTTCTGGCATACCAAAAATTGAAGAAATTTTATATATCATCTTTTCTTCATTTGGATGCAAGAAACCATCAGCAAAAGCTATTTTATATAAAGAGTTTATTAGTTCCACATACAACTCTTTCTGCTTCCCAAAAACTTTTACAAGTTGTTCAGCATATACCTCAAAGCCTTCTGCATTTTCTTTAGCTTCATTATATATTTTACCTATAGCTATTTGATCTTCATCATCAAAATCAAATACTGACCTAAAGGTATCTATTTCCTCCTCTGTAACTTTTCCGTCTGCTTTTGATAGTTTTGCAGCTAAAACAATTACTCCTAAAGCAAAAGCAGTTTGTTTATCGTTATCCCCATATTGTAAATTGTTTTTTAAGGTGTCTTTATTTAATAAAGAATGATCAGCTTTACGTATTTTATCAATCCCATGGCCTACTGCAAACCCCAATACAGCACCTAATGGTCCTCCTAAAAGTAAACCTGAGCCTCCACCTATTATTTTACCCCATATACTCAATTTAAAATCATCAACTTTCTCTAAAATATAAGTTTTATATTTAATATTTTTATACATACTATATTAGTTTAAATAAAAATCATTTAATATTTTTGAGGTTTAATTGAATAAAAAGAAAGAAAAATGGAATTTTTGGATAGACAGAGGGGGTACTTTTACAGATGTTCTAGCACGTGATCCTAACGGAAATATTCACGCAAAAAAAATTTTATCAGATAATCCAAAAATTTATGACGATCCCATTTTAGAGGGAATTAGACAAATTTTAAATCTAAAAAGTTCCACCCAAATTCCAAACTATTTAATTGAGGAATTAAGGATAGGCACAACTGTTGCTACAAATGCCTTACTAACTAGAACAGGATCTAAAACTGCATTATTCATAACAAAAGGATTTAAAGATGCATTAAAAATAGGAAATCAAGCAAGACCAAATATTTTTGCTAGAAATATAATACTCCCCAATACAATTAATGAAAAAACTTATGAAATTAACGAAAGACTGTCTACCAGTGGAAAAGTACTAGAAGAGTTGGATATCAAAAAGGCAAAAATTTCAATGCAAAATGCTATTAAGGAAGGTTGTACGTCAGCAGCCATAATTTTATTACATGGATGGAAATATAAGAGACATGAGAAATCTTTGGAAAAATTAGCAAAAAGTCTAAATTTTGTTAATGTCTCTGTTAGTCACAAAATAGTACCTTTAATGGGATTAATTGGAAGAGCAGACACGACTGTTGCAGATGCATACCTTACCCCAACACTACAAAAATACGCTAGAAATATATCTAAAAAATTTAAAAAAACTAAAATCCTATTTATGCAGTCCTCTGGGGGATTAGCTTTATCAAAAAACTTTAAGGGAAAAGATGCCGTTTTATCGGGTCCAGCTGGAGGAGTAATTGCTGCTGTAGAGACCAACAAGCAATATAAGCAATTTGATGGATTAATTGGCATAGATATGGGAGGAACTTCCACTGATGTTTTCCATTACGAAAAAGAATACGAAAGATCCACAGAAAATATTGTAGCTGGAATAAGGATAAAAGCTCCAATGTTAGTAGTCAATACTATAGCAGCGGGGGGAGGATCAATAATTCGTTTTGATGGGCAAAAAATTAGTGTGGGACCTAATAGCGCAGGAGCCAACCCTGGTCCTGCATGCTATGGTTTAAATGGACCACTTACTATAACAGATTGTAATTTTATTTTAGGAAAATTAAATTCTTCATATTTCCCAAAGATATTTGGCTCCCATGCAAATAAGAAATTAAATTTAAAAGCTTCGAAGATAGCTGCAGAAAAATTGTGTAATAGAATAAAATCAAAAACTGGAAAACATATAAATCCAATGATATTAGCTAAAGGAGCATCTGATATAGCAGTTGAAAATATGGCTAATGCCATAAGACATATTTCTATTCAAAAAGGGCATGATATTTCTAATCATGCGTTAGTTGCTTATGGAGCAGCAGCAGGACAACTTGCATGTGATATTGCCGATTCATTAGAAATTAAGTCTATAATATTAAATTCTCAATCCGGACTACTCAGTGCATATGGCATGGGACATGCTAAATTAAAATCTATAAAAAACGAAACTATAGATTTAGATATTGTCAAAGGTTTTAAAACGATAAATAAAAAATATAAGGCTTTAGAAAAACTGGCTGTTCTAGAACTAAAACCTAGTTTAAAAAATCAACAAAACTTTTTTCATACTTCTAAAAAAATCCTACTTAAGTATGAGGAAACTGATATCTCTATTCCTATTAAGTATCAAGACATAAAGAAATGTATTAAAAAATTTGAAAATCAACACAAAAAACGATTCGGCTTTATTCATAAAAATAAAAAAATCATTATTGACCAGATTCAAATTGAATTAGAAGCAGATGATAAAATTCAAATTAATCATAATACTTATAAATTTAAAAAAGTAAAAAAAGCAAAAAATTTTGGATTAGAAAAAATATATTTTCAAGCAAAGTATTCTACTTCTAAATCTTATAAAATGAAAGATTTGAGAAGTGGAGATTATATTGTTGGACCTGCTATAATTTATGATTCACATTCTACTATAGTTATTACTCCGAATTGGGAAGGAGTGTTGGGGCATAAAGGAAAAATATTATTATCTAAAAAAATTGGAAAAATGAAAAAACTAAATGTGGAAACTAAAGTTAATCCATTAAGACTAGAAATTTTTAATAACATGTTTATGTCTATCGCAGAAGAAATGGGGATTGTCCTCCAAAATACGGCACACTCAGTAAATATAAAAGAAAGACTGGATTTCTCTTGTGCACTATTTAATAAAAACGGGAGCCTAGTAGCTAATGCTCCTCATATTCCCATTCACTTAGGAGCGATGAGTGAAAGTATTAAGGCAGTTATAA
This sequence comes from uncultured Rhodospirillaceae bacterium, assembly GCA_964576635.1. GTDB lineage: Bacteria > Pseudomonadota > Alphaproteobacteria > TMED109 > TMED109. The sequence continues at coordinate 20,863 of CAZNVN010000015.1, read as the reverse complement.
ATAAAAATAAAAATAATATACAACCTGGAGATAGTTTTATTCATAACAGTCCCTATGCCGGAGGTACACATTTACCAGACATAACAATTATTACTCCAATATTTATAAAAAACTTTCTATTACCTAGATTTTACTTAGCTAGCAGAGCCCATCACTCTGATATAGGAGGGATTACACCTGGTTCAATGCCTTCAAATTCAAAGCATATTAGTCAGGAAGGTACAGTTTTTGATGGGGAGAAAATAGTAAAGAACAGTATTTTTCTTGAAAAAAAAATAAAAAACATTTTTCTTAAAGGAAAGTACCCGGCAAGAAATGTGCAATCAAATATAGCAGATTTAAAAGCTCAACTTGCAGCAGCTTCTTCAGGAAAAAGTAATTTGCTAAGAATAATAAAAAAATATGGAATAAAAACGATAGAATCTTATATGCAACATGTTCAGGATAACGCTGAAGAATCTATAAGAAAAGTAATAAAAAATCTAAATAGTGGAACTTTTGAAGTTAAAATGGATAACAATGCTAAAATAAAAATAAAAATTATTGTAAACAAAAAGTCTAGAACTGCCACCTTTGATTTTAAAGGCACATCATCACAAAGAAAAGACAATTTTAATGCACCAAGTGCTGTCTGTAGATCTGCAGTATTGTACGTTCTTAGAACTCTAGTGAATGATAAAATCCCTTTAAACGATGGATGCTTGATTCCCGTTAAAATATTAATCCCTAAAAACTCTATGCTTAAACCCTCATATCCTGCTCCTGTAGTAGCCGGAAATGTAGAAACCAGTCAATCTATAGTTGATGCAATTAATGGAGCGCTAAAAGTGCAAGCTGCATGTTATGGAACAATGAGCAATTTTACTTTTGGGAATAAACACTTTGGTTACTATGAAACAATCTGTGGTGGAGAAGGAGCCAGCATTGATCACAATGGAACTGATTCTGTGCAATGTCATATGACAAATACCAGGCTTACAGACCCTGAAATTTTAGAGTCAAGATATCCCGTACGATTGATTTCATTTTTAATAAGAAAGCGAAGTGGAGGACTAGGAAAATTTGATGGTGGGAATGGAACGATAAGAGAGATAGAATTCTGTGAACCTATGACTGCAGTAATTTTGTCCAACAGAAGAAAAATAGCTCCATTTGGAATATGTGGAGGGAAAGAAGCGTTAAAAGGAAAAAATATATTAATTAAAAATAATGGTCAAAATATAATTCTAAAATCCTGTGACTCTATTAAAATTGAGATAGGAGACAAAATTAAAATAAAAACTCCCGGGGGAGGAGGATACGGAAAGAAATAAATATTTAGCTCTTAGGTATTGCTTTAATTAATGAATAGAATATCATGTGGCAAAAAATATTATGTGGGATTATATTAGATAATCATATGTATATTTACCTAGGAAAAAAATATTTATATATTTACTATTAGCATGTATACCTGCAAAGTATATGCGGGACTTAAGATGAATAATATAATACAAAAAATACATGTTCTATTTTTAATACTAGTTGTTGGAAGCCTTATAGGATGCGCGTCTAACACGCCTGATACAGCTGGAAAGTCAGAGAATGATCCCTTTGAGTCAATTAATAGAGAAATATTTGCATTTAATGACACAGTAGATGAATATTTCATAGGCCCTATAGCTAGAGGATATAGAGATATTTTACCAGATCCTGTAAGAACTAGCATAAGAAATTTTCTTCTAAACTTGAATACTCCCTTAAGTGTAATAAATTCTACCTTACAAGGAGATTTTGAAAGAGGGTTAAGTGGAATAGCTAGATTTACAATTAACTCAACCGTAGGATTATTGGGTTTGATAGATGTAGCAGCTTATTTAGGACTCGATCCCATAAGTGAAGATACAGGCCAAACTTTTGGAGTTTGGGGCATTGGACCTGGACCCTATTTGGTTATTCCAATATTAGGCCCTTCTTCTACTAGAGATATATTCGGTAAAGTAGGGGATTACCTGATTGATCCAGTGGGACTTGCCCTAATAAGAGAAGATAAAGAACATTTTTTAATTGGAACAAAGTTTCTCCAAGCTATAGATACTCGCGTTCAACTTGATGCTGTAATAGAAGGAAGTCGTAAAAATGCTTTAGACCCTTATGCCATAATAAGAACAATGTATTTGCAGAGAAGGGCTAGACAAATAGCCAATGAAGATTCTAAACTCCTTTTCTTTGATAATAATATAATGGAAGAAACCTCGATATTTGATACAGAAATTAATGGAGAAGACTAAATAATATTTTAATTTAGTTGGGTGAATTTATGATGAACGCTCTAAAAATTATAACTCAAATATGTGTTATTTCTTTTTTATTTTCTTTTAAAGTTTTTTCAATTGAGGAAAGATTCGCCATAAAATATGTTGAGAATGTAGGTCAACAGGCTATTGAAATTTTAAAAATACCCATAGAAGATATCAATGCCAGAGAAGAATTATTTAGAAAAATGCTAGATACTAAATTTGATAAGAAGTTACTACATAGAGCAGTTCTTGGAAGATCAGCTAAGAATGCATCAAAAGAGCAACTAATCAGATTTGGTAAAGCATTCGATGAACATATAATAAAAATATATGCTTCTCAACTAGGTGTATATTCTGATCAATTATTTGTAGTAGATAAGGTAATAAAGAGAGATAAGAAAGACACAATAGTATTATCCCACATAGAACATGCCACTGCTCCCCCTTTGAGGATAGATTGGAGGTTAAGAGATAGGGGTAAGGGACCAAAAATAATTGATATTGCTATTGAAGGAGTTAGTTTGTTAGCAACTAAAAGAGCAGATTTTTCCTCTACCATTAAAAAAGGTGGATTACAGGGACTCATAACTGATCTTGAGAAAAAAAATACACAAAATAATTAGCTAATAGATTTATACTTTATTCTATGAGGTTGATCCGATTCTTGACCTAAACGTCTTTTCTTGTCTTTTTCATATGACTCATAGTTTCCTTGAAACCATTCTACTCGACTAGAGCCTTCAAAAGCTAATATATGACTGCAAATTCTATCCAAAAAATATCTATCGTGACTTGTTACCATGATACAACCTGGGAATAAATTTAATGCATCTTCTAGAGCTCTTAGAGTATCTACATCTAAATCGTTAGTAGGTTCAACCAACAACAGAACATTGGCACCTTTTTTAAGCATTTTAGCGAGATGCACTCTATTTCTTTCTCCTCCTGATAGCTGTCCAACAATTTTCTGTTGATCAGCTCCTTTAAAATTAAACCATGAAACATATGCTCTACTTTGAACTGAAATTTTTCCTAACTTAATTTCATCTGAACCAGAGCTAATCTCTTCCCAAACACTCAAATTATCATTTAATGAATCACGGTTTTGATCTATGAAACCTAGATTGACAGTCTCCCCTAAAACTATTTCTCCCTTATCAACCTTTTCCATTCCAGTAACGATATTAAACAACGTTGTTTTTCCAGCACCATTTGGACCTATAATCCCTACTATAGCACCAGGCGGCACATCAAAAGATAAATCTTCTATTAACAGTCTTTCATTATATGATTTCTTTATATTTCTTGCTTTTATAACAACACTTCCTAGCCTCTCTCCTAAAGGAATAGTGATCTGTTGCGGACTTGGACCTTTTTCTCTTGATAATGCTTCAGATAAAAGAGATTCGTAAGCATTAACTCTGGCTTGAGATTTACTTTGTCTTGCTTTCGGGTTTTGTCTGACCCACTCCAACTCTCTATCCAGTGTTTTTTTAATACTTGCTTCTTCTCTTGATTCTTGAGACATCCTATTGCTTTTATACTCTAACCAATTACTATAATTTCCTTCAAATGGAATTAAGTTTCCTCTATCAATTTCTAATATCCAGCCAGCAACATTATCTAAGAAATACCTATCATGTGTAATAGCAATTACTGTACCTTTAAACTCGGCCAAGGTTCTCTCTAACCAGGCAACCGACTCAGCATCTAAATGATTGGTAGGCTCATCTAATAAAAGTATATCTGGTTTTGATAAAAGCAAACGACAAAGAGCTATTCTTCTTTTTTCTCCCCCTGACAAATTACTTACGCTGCTTTCAGAAGGAGGACAGCGTAATGCATCCATAGCAATTTCAACATATCTGTCTAGGTCCCAAGCATCTAATGCATCAATTTTTGTCTGTAATTCCGATTGTTTTTCTAGTAATTCTTGCATTTCATCGTCTGATGAAACTTCAGAAAATTTTAAGCTTATTTCCTCAAAATCTTTCAATAATTTAGTGACATGAGATAAACCAGTTTTAATATTTTCAATAACATTCAATTGATCTTCCAAAATCGGCTCCTGAGGTAGATAACCTATTCTTGTTCCTTCTGCCGCCCAGGCTTCTCCAGAAAATTCTTTATCTATTCCTGCCATTATTCTAAGCAAGGTTGATTTACCTGCTCCGTTTATGCCTAACACTCCGATTTTAGCGCCATCTATAAAAGATAAGGATCCATTCTTTATTACCTGTTTACCTCCCGTCCAACTTTTGTTAAGATCTTTCATCACAAATATATACTTAGGACCCATAAAATTACTCTCCTATAAAACTTAAAAGACATAACTATTACTCTATGAACTTAAAAGCAATTACAAACAATAATAAATATTTAGGTCTAGCATTAGGCATATTATTTCTACTTATAAATTTATTATTTACGCCTCAAGGAATTGATATAATTGCTTGGCGTACACTTGGAGTTGCACTTTTAATGGCCACTTGGTGGCTTACAGAAGCAATGCCTTTACCAGCAACCGCTATGATCCCTATAATATTTTTTCCTTTACTGGGAATTAATAATATTAAAGACACTGCTCTTAACTATGCTCACCCAATTATTTTTCTTTTTATGGGAGGATTTATCCTAGGTTTAGCAATGCAGCATACAGAACTACATAAAAGGCTAGCTTATTTTATTATTTCTCGTTTTAGAGCAGGACCAAAAACTTTAATTTTTGGATTTATGATTGCAACAGCTTTTTTATCCATGTGGATAAGCAATACCGCAACAACAATTATGATGCTACCAATTGCAATTTCAATAATTACCGTAGTATACGCAGATAACAAAAAAAAGAACGGTGATAATAATTTTGCAATTTCTCTAGTATTAAGTATTGCTTTTGCTGCTACCATAGGGGGAATATCTACACTAATTGGAACTCCACCAAATGCTGTAATGGCAGGTATGTTATCCAATATGTATAATTACCAAATAAGTTTTATAGATTGGTTGATAATAGGTCTCCCAACTACTTTTATACTTCTGCCAATTGCGTGGTTTGTTTTAACTACTATCTGCTTTCCTACTAATAAAATAAAAAAAATAGACTCTGAATTAATTTTAAAAAAGCAAAAGGAATTAGGAAAAATATCTCCTGACGAGATAATGGTTTGCATAATATTTCTAATGACAGCAACGTTGTGGATTTCTAGAAAATGGATAAGCAGTTTATTGGAGAATACTTTTCCAGTAGGATCTATTAATGATTCAAATATTGCTATAGGAGCAGCAATTGTACTTTTTATGCTGCCTTCTTTTCGTTCTGATAGAAACAGATTAATAAGTTGGAAAGTAGCCACAAATATTCCTTGGGGAGTCTTAATCTTAATTGGTGGAGGTTTAACCTTGGGCTCAGCAATAAATAGCTCAGGGCTTGCAGGATTAATAGGTTCTATTTCTGATAATTTAACAAATACATCAATAATAGTAGTTACTATTGTCAGCATTATAAGCATTATAATATTGACAGAACTAACATCAAACACAGCCACTGTTTCTACTTTTATTCCTATTCTAGGAGCAACCGCTCTAGGGTTAGGAGAAAACCCACTAATGCTTATAGTTCCTGCTACTCTGGCTGCTAGTTGTGCTTTTATGATGCCAGTAGCTACACCGCCTAATGCTATTGCTTACGCTTCAGGTTATTTAAAAATGAAACATATGATAAGAGCAGGCATTTGGTTAAATTTGATTTCATTTATTATAATATTATTTATTATTAGTATAATTTTAGGTCCAGTTTTTGAAGTAAAAATTGGAGAACTGCCAGACTGGATAAATAACTAAACAATATTATAAAATTATGATTGAAAACAATATAATTAAATGGCATACCATTTGACCTTATATAGATTTTTTTTTATCAGGGACTGACTAGGATTAACAATGAAAATAGCAATAGTAAAAGAGACAAAAACTCTAGAAAAAAGAGTTGCTGCTACTCCTGAGACTGTTAAAAAATTTATTTCACTGGGCATAAGTGTAAAAGTAGAAAAAGATGCTGGAATTAAATCTAATATTCTAGATTCAGAATATGAAGAATCTGGAGCCAAAGTTATATCTGATCCCAAGGAATTACTTATTAACACAGATGTTGTTTTAAAAGTAAACTCTATATCTAATAATGGAACAGGGTCTGATAATATTGAGCTTTACAAAAATAATATAACCTTAATTGGTTTTTTAAAACCATTGCAAGATAAAGAGAATATAAAACTAATAGCACAAAAAGGAATCAATGCATTTGCTGTTGAATTAATACCAAGAATCTCTAGAGCTCAGTCTATGGATGCTTTATCTTCACAATCTAATTTAGCCGGCTACAAAGCTGTCATAAATGCCGTAAATATTTTATCTAAAGCAACTCCTATGATGATGACAGCAGCTGGAACTATAGCTCCCGCTAAAGTTTTGATTATAGGTGCAGGGGTAGCGGGCCTCCAAGCAATAGCCACTGCTAAACGACTTGGCGCTATAGTGTCAGCGTTCGATGTAAGATCAGCTACTAAAGAACAAGTAGAAAGTCTTGGAGCAAAATTCTTAGAAGTAGGCGATATGTCCAGCAACCAACGTTCTCATGAAGACGCTGGAGGCTATGCAAAAACAATGTCAAAGGAATACCAAGTCAAACAACGTGAAATTCTTCATAAAACTATTAAAGATCAGAACATAGTAATTACAACAGCATTAATCCCTGGAAAAGAAGCACCTGAGATTATAACTAGCGAAATGGTAAATGATATGCAACAGGGTTCAATAATTGTAGATTTAGCTGCCGAGGCCGGAGGAAATTGTAAGCTAACAAAGTTAGATAAAGATGAGATAGTAAATGGTGTCACTATAATAGGGCCCTCCAACCTTCCTAGTGAAGTAGCACAAGATGCAAGCAGTTTATACGCAAAAAATTTATTCAACTTTGTAAGTTTAATGATTAAAGATGGTAAACTTAACTTAGATTTTAATGATGACATAATTAAAATGTCTTGCGTGTCTTATAATGGAAAAGTTTATGACAATAAAGCTTAGGAAGTAAAAAATGACAGATCCTTTTATTATTGATTTAACCATATTTATTTTAGCAATATTTGTAGGCTACTTTGTTATATGGTCAGTAACCCCTGCATTACATACTCCACTAATGTCAGTAACTAATGCGATTTCAGGAATAATTATAATAGGTGCCATAATTTCCCTAGGATTTTCTTCAAATTTCACTATTACCTCTGAATACAGTTATGCCAAATGGTTAGGATTCGTTGCTATAATTATAGCCTCAATAAATATATTTGGAGGTTTTGTAGTTACATGGAGAATGCTTGCAATGTTTAAAAAAAGGAAAACAAATGACAATTGATAGTTTTTCTGCCATTGCATATATAGTTTCTTCAATATTATTTATCTTGTCTTTAAAGGGCTTATCTGGACCAGAAAGTTCTAGAAGAGGAAATGTCTTTGGTATACTAGCTATGATTATAGCTATAACCACAACTATTCTCCAACCTCAAACATCCAATATTGGCTTAATTTTTTTAGGAATAATTATTGGAGGGATAATAGGAACGACGATAGCCTTAAGAATCAAGATGACAGCTATGCCTCAACTAGTAGCAGCTTTCCACAGCCTAGTGGGAATAGCTGCTGTACTTGTAGCATACACGGCTCTTATAGAGCCGAGTTCTTATGGAATAGGAGACGTGGGATCAATTAAAACAGCTAGCAAAATAGAAATGTCATTAGGAGCTGCCATAGGCGCTATAACATTTACAGGGTCTATTATAGCCTTTGGAAAATTACAAGGAATCTTATCCGGTGCGCCATTAATCTTTAAAGGACAACATTTAATAAATTTATTAATATGCGTAGGGATTTTTATTTTAATATTTTTATTCGTAAAATCTGAAGACCATTTATATTTCCATCTCATAACCATATTGGCCTTATTGATAGGTATCCTCTTAATTGTTCCAATTGGTGGAGCAGATATGCCAGTAGTTGTTTCAATGTTAAATTCATATTCAGGATGGGCTGCAGCAGGCATTGGTTTTACTCTTCAAAATACTGCTCTAATAATAGTTGGTGCTCTTGTAGGAGCCTCTGGTGCCATACTTTCCTATATAATGTGTCGCGCGATGAATAGATCATTTGTAAATGTCATCCTTGGAGGGTTTGGTAGTAAAAAAGATAATAATTCTTCAAATGATTCTAATAAAAACACTAATCCAGGTAGTGCTGAAGATGCAGCGTTCATAATGAAAAATGCAGAAAATGTTATTATAGTTCCTGGATATGGTATGGCCGTAGCACAAGCGCAACACATTCTCAGAGAAATGGTAGATATACTTAAAAGGTCAGGAGTAAAAGTTAAGTATGCTATACATCCAGTAGCGGGAAGAATGCCTGGTCACATGAACGTGTTGCTTGCAGAAGCTAATGTTCCCTACGACGAAGTCTTTGAACTGGAGAACATAAATAGTGATTTTTCATCAACTGATGTAGCTTTTGTCATCGGGGCAAATGACATAACAAATCCCGCTGCAAAATCAGATCCTTCTAGTCCAATCGCTGGAATGCCTATACTGGAAGTAGAAAAATCAAAGACAGTATTATTTGTTAAAAGATCTCTATCTCCAGGGTATGCAGGTATAGACAATAAAGTATTTTACAATGATAATACTATGATGTTATTTGATGATGCAAAAAAAATGCTAGATAAAATAGTAAACGTTCTTAATTAATTTTAGAAACTTAACTACCTTTTTCTACTAAAAAATTATCTAATTCAGAAATGTCCGAACTATTCATCGCTATTGAAATAGCTTCTTTAAGGTTCTGTACATCGTGATCTGTTATATTTTTAGAAATTATTGGCTTAACTAGAGCATTGTATATTTTACTATATTTTTCTTTTCCTCTTAGCCAAGTATCCCCATACCCTTTTAAAAGATGTGGAAGATTAGCAAGTACTTCTGCATATTTTAAAGAACTATTTAAGGACAATTTTATAGCGTCTAGCCATATATTTATTTCTTTTACTTCTTCATTATATCTATAGGAGCTCAGTCTTATATGCCTAAATGAAGACAAAAATTTTAGCAAAAGATACCCTGTTACACTCCTAGAATTAACCTGCATCCCTCTTCCAACAAATGGAAGAAATTTAAATATTAATTTGTTATTAGAAAGCCATTTTCCTAATTTATTCGGCATCATAGCTACAATTTCATCTTTGCCAGGTTTAAAATAATCCTTAACTATTAAAATCTGATCTTTTTTTAAATTCACCTCTTTTTGAACTCTTGCCATCCTCTTTTTAGAAATTTTTAACTGGGCTACCCTTGGAATATCTTCGTACGCCATCCATAAACACAACCTTCTAGCAACTGTTTCTATAACTGAAAAAGCCATTTCTTCTTTAGTATCTAAATGATTAATCAGTTCTTTAACTCTTTTAAAAAATATTTCTTTATAATTCTTATTTTGATATTCTTCACAACGTGACATTCCTAAGCTAATAGTATTTTTGAGACTATCAGGGACTTTGATTTCTAAATTTATCTCATTTTTATTACCGGTTTTAATATCGTCAATATTTTTATTTATAACATTGTATTCTTTATCATTCACTTTCCTATAAGCAGACCTAAAACCAACTAAACTCTTTCTTCCAAAATCGTCATCCCTAAAAACTGATTCAAAAATATCTTTATCCCATGGAAGCATATTAGTTCCTGCTATAGCTCCAAACATTGGAGACGAAATGATAGTAGAACTTTCCTCTGCAATATTCTGTAAATCTAAAAATATAAAATTTTTAGCCATTTTAGACCCAGTCTCGATAATATTCATAGAATCAAATCTTCCATCGTACAAATGAGACTTTTCAATATTAGTCAAAGCTCTGCTTTCTGAAGATATCAAAGTTGTTCTTTCCGGATTTACAAATCCTCTTTCGATTACTCTAGCTGTTTCTAATAATTCACTGGAAATAACCAAATCAACCTTTCCGGCAACTGGATACATTGATAGAATTGGCTCCTTACCAAATTCAAATTGTGTATTACAAATTTCAATATAATAACTTGTACTTCCAGTTCTCTGAGCAACACCTGGAACTGATGTCCCTTGCACATGAAGTTTCTTCTTTCTAGCACACTCTAATATCCAATTCATCAAAGTGCCACCACCTTCCCCACCTAAAGCTGTAATTAAAATAGATATTTTATCAGACATATTTTTACAACAACCTTAAAATTTTTGAACGAATCCAATTCAAAAGAAGATCCCATTTGTTTGGGTTAGTAATTATTTCTGCCTTCCAAAAAGAGGGACACAGTGTGGCTTCAATTGCATTTTCTCCGCATAGCCCACAACCAACACAGCCATCCGTAACATGAGCAACTGGATCTATTTTCAAAGGATCGCTAGAAGGTTTCACTGTAAGAGTGGGACATCCAGATAAACGTATACAAGAGTGATCACCGGTACAAGTTTCTTCATCTACTCCAAATCTTACTCTCTTAAAACGTTTCTTCATTTTAAGTTTTTCTGTTCTAAATGGACGCAAACGTCTCTGTCTTTCTAATTGGCACTCTCCTTCTGCAACAATAACTTTTAAGCCTTTAAAGGAACTGTTAAAGGCTTCTAAGAGAGTCTTTTTTACTTTTCCAACATTATAAGTATGAACTGTTTTTAG
>CAZNVN010000015.1:0-9825 GCA_964576635.1 uncultured Rhodospirillaceae bacterium | reverse complement strand
ACCATCACCTCCAATTAATAACCTAGAGTCAACCCCACTAAACAGCCCATAATGCCAAAAACCTCCATCTCCCATAATAGCAATAGGTCTTTTTTCTGAAAAGCTTTGCACACCTGCACTTGCCGCCAAACTCATTCCATAACCTAATATAGATTGCCCAAATGAAAAAGGAGCAAAAGTAGCAAAAGAGTGGCATCCAATATCAGTAGAAATATGTATTTTTCCAATATCTTTTTCTATCATTTTCAAAGCTGAAAAGAATGGCCTCTCTGGACAACCCGTACAAAAGCCAGGCGGTCTAGGAGGAATTTCTGATGCTAACAACCCCTTAGCCTTCTCTTTTATACTTGTCACTTCAGATGTATAGTCCCTATTGGAGAAGTCCTTAAAATCTTCTATAAATTCATCTATAAACTCAGCCACTCCTTTGTATATTACTTCGGAAGTATACTCTCCTGCCATTGGCAAGTATCCCTTTCCCATAACTTTTGTAGAAATACTCTTTTGATGAAAAAGCAAACCTATTTCTTGTTCTAGATATGGAGGTTGGCCTTCTTCTACAACTAATACAGCTCTAAAATCCTTAGAAAAAGATAATATTTCTTCAGGGATAATAGGATGAACGGCATTTAATACTAAAATAGATACTTTAGTATTACCAAATGAATCAGATAAACTCATTTCTTCTAATGAACATATTAGATTATTATACAACCCACCTTGAACTATTATTCCAACTTCATTCATATCCCCTTTAATTATTTCATTAATCTTTTTATCTGCTATAAATTGCCTAGCTTTATCAATTCTCTCTTCATATTTAAGTTTTTCTTGTAAATAAGTGCTAGGCGGGTGCGCTATTAAATCATAATTTTGCTCAGCAACTTGTGAAGTTTTATTAATAGTAGAAATATTAGGTTTCACATTATCTTTAGTTTTAAACCTTCCCTGTAAGTGACATGCTCTTATTCGCATTTGCATCATAACAGGAGCATTAGACAATTCTGACAACTGAAAAGCATTCTCTACACAATTTACTATATTTTCCAAATTAGGCTTAGGATCTAATAGCCAAATAGTAGATTTTAAGGCGACACTATGGGTTCTTTCCTGAAGAATACTGGAGCCCTCTCCATAATCTTCTCCAATAATGATTAGAGCGCCACCTTTAACTCCAACTGAAGATAAATGTGATAAGGCATCAGAAGCAACATTTGTTCCAACTATTGATTTCCAAGTTACTGCCCCTCGTACCCTATAATTTATAGAAGCACCTAACATGGCAGCTGCCGCAGATTCATTTGCACATGCCTCGACATGAACTCCTAATTCCTGCATGTATTCTTTTGCTTGAACCATGACATCTAACAAATTAGAGACAGGAGAGCCTTGATAACCTCCTACATATGAAACGCCCGATTGAAGCAGTGCTTTAGTAACAGCGAGAATACCTTCTCCTTCAAAGGTTTCACCTTCTCTGAGTTTAAGCATCTCAATTTCTTTTTTAAACGATCTTTCCATAACTACTTCCTAATAGTGATTAACTAATATCTACCAACTATTTCTTAACTCCCTCAACATTAAAAAAACATCTTTTTTACTTATTGTTTTTTCTAAACGACCAAATTTCTTTATAAGCTCGTCAATAATCTCTTTATTTTCAAGCCTAAAAAAGGTATTAATCTCATATTCAGTCGCAAAATCCGTAACTAAAAATCCTGATTTCTTTTCCTTCAAAGAAAGCAAAAGATTTTTGGCCTTAATGTTATTGGGCTCTAAACTCAGAGTAAACTTAAGATTGTTTTCCAAATAATCATGTCCAGGATAGATTAATGTTTTTAAATTCAACTTATTTAGTTGATTAATAAATGTCTCATAAAGTTTTTCAGGGTGTCCTCCATTATGACTATTTCCCGCTCCAGCAATATATAAAGTATCTCCTGAAAATAAAGCTGATGCATCTCCTCTTGAAAGCAGACAAACGTGAGCCATTGTATGTCCTGGAGTATCGAGCACTTCTAGTTCTACAGATTTTCCAATTTTAACAATATCTCCTGCTTTTAAAGATTTGTTCATGGCAGGAATTTTATTTTTTGCAGCTTCGTGAGCCATAACAATTTTTGCCCCCGATAATTCCTTTAATCCAATATTTCCACCTGTATGATCCCCATGTTCGTGCGTATTAACAATATTAGTAATCTCCCATCCTTTATTTTTAGCTGCCTCATAACACATTTGGTGTTCTAAAGGATCTACTGCTAGAGCCTCTCCCGTCTCAGGACAAGCGATTAAATAGTTAAAATTTCTCCAAGCATTTCCTGTCCATATTTGCTCGACTAACATTATCAAAAACTCCTATTAAATATGTTATAAAAAATATTATAATGTATAATGCTTCACAATAAATTAACCAATTACCAGAAAAGGATTAAAACGATAAAAAAAATTAAAATTGTTATTCCAAGTAGTCTAGATTTAACTTATGCAAAATTTTTAAAAATTCATTTAAAAAATAGCAAATCATACTCATATGATATAGTCACTGTTGGCAAAAGTAAATCTAACCTTAAAAAAGAGTTAATAGACGCTGACATTTTAATTGCAGTAAATTGGAGTGCAAAATCACCGCCAGCTCCAAAACTTAAACTTATCCAAATTCCTGCTGCAGGCTATGATAACATTAACTTATCTGCGATTCCCAAAAATTGTAATCTTTGCAATGTTTATGAACATGAAGCACCAATTGCAGAGTATTGTTTACTTGCCATGCTAGAATCAGAAATAAAATTAAGTAAATCTAATTTAAAGTTTAAATCAGGAGACTGGTCAGACAGTTTTTCTAGTCACAAATTTAGAGGAGAACTTTTAGGTCGCCACTTAGGTGTAATCGGTTTTGGCCGTATAGGAAAAGAAATCATTAAAAGATCGACAGCCTTTAAAATGAAGACTACAGCAATAGTTCGTAATCCTAAAAAATACTACAAAAAAAACTCATTAAAAACAAAATTCTCCTCGATATATAATTTAAAAAAAATTATCAAAAATTTTGATTATCTAATTATTGCATGCCCTCTTACAGAAGAAACAAGAGAATTAATTAATCTAGAAAAACTGGAAAACATGAAAAGAAGTGCAGCTCTTATTAATATTTCAAGGGGCAGTGTAATCAAAGAAGAAGATCTCTATATTGCTTTGAAAAAGAATATTATCCGCGAAGCTTTTATCGATGTGTGGTATAATTATCCAAGATCTAATAATATCAAAAATTTATCGCCATCCAAATTTCCTATTCTTAAATTAGATAATATAACTGCTTCCCCACACACATCAGCATGGACAAAACAGATGTTAAACAGGCGTTTTAAAATTATAGGAAAAAATATATTAAATTTATCGGAGGGAAAAAAATTAATTAATCAGTTAATTTAAAAACTACTCTTCAGTCATTTCTTTTTTTCTTTGGAGTTTTCTCCAACGTCTAACTGCTTCTGCCTTTTCTCTTGCTTTTTTTTCGGAAGGTTTTTCAAAAGCTCTTCCTTTTTTCATCTCTCTGTACATTCCCTCACGTTGCATCTTTTTCTTAAGCACCTTAAGGGCTTGATCAACATTATTATCTCTTACAATTACTTGCACAAATAAATTCCCTTTCTTATTATAAAACAGAGTTTGTTATTAAGTACGCATGGACATAGCACAAGTTTCAACGAATGTGAAGTGCAAACAAAAAACTATACGATTCTGTTGTTAAATAGATACAATATTTGTATTAGTTATATGTGATAAACGTTTGAATGGAAGGTTGGAATGGCAATATTAAAAATTGCAAAAATGGGGCACCCTATACTTTGCAAAAAAGCAAAAATAATTGAAGATCCTACAAGCAAAGATGTAAAAATACTCGTTAAAGATATGCTTGAAACTTTAGATGACCTTGGTGGAGGTGGTGTAGGACTTGCTGCTCCACAGGTGCATGTCTCTCTTCAACTAATAATCTTCGAAGTACCAACAGATAGATCTGAAACAGGAGAAAACATACCTTTAACCATACTAATTAATCCAAAAATTCAAATGTTAACTAAAAAGACTGAGACCGACTGGGAAGGATGCTTATCAGTACCAGGATTACGAGGAAAAGTAAAAAGGCCAAAAAAAATTAAGTATTCTGGTTTTGACCTAAATGGAAATAAAATTGAAACTATAGCAGAAGGATTTCATGCAAGAGTAGTGCAACATGAATACGATCACCTTTTGGGCATTCTTTATCCTCAACGAATGAAGGATATCAGCTCTTTACAATTTGTCAGTGAGGCGAGGCACACAAATAATGGCTAGTCTATGACAAGTGAGAAAGTAAAATTTAATAGAATAAAGAAAAGAACCCTTAACGGTATTCTTAAAGAAATACCTAATAATGGATTTAATGAGAATATGCTGATTAAGTCTGGTCAAAAATTAGGCTTGGAAAAAGGTGTAATAGATAGAATTTTTCCTGAAGGATTAGAAGAAATTAAAGAATATTTTTTTGAAGAAATAGATAAAAAAATGATTAAAATTTTATCTAAAAACAATATTGAGGAACTTAGGATAAGGGATAGAATAGCTACTGCACTAATCTGTAGGTTTGAATTATTCCAAAAACACAAAAAATCTGTGATTCACATTTTTTCTACTGATTTTTCAAATCCGTTGAAGTCTATGAGTAAATTATGGGCTACGGCAGACATCATTTGGAAAATTGCTGGTGATCAATCGACAGATTTTAATCATTATACAAAACGCATTTTATTATCATGGGTGTACTTAACTACTTTTGCTTGTTGGGCTAAAGATAAAGACAAAACTTTTCAGGAAACTAGGTCTTTTTTAGACAGAAGAATTAATGAAGTCCTTTTGTTTGGAAAAGGCTCTGGCAAACTAAAAGAAAAATTCTCTAACTTACAATTTACAGAAAAAATATTAGATCTTATTAAGAAACTAAAAACTACTAAGGCATAAATTTTGACACATTTGAATCCTTTTCAATAATTCTGTTTATATGTCCCATTTTTCTTCCTTCTCTTACCTCTTTTTTACCATAACTATATGTTTTGTATCTCGAATCTTCCAGAAATGTATTGATTAAATTTATTTCTTTACCAATTAAATTTTTCATCACTATGTCAAAATTTCTAAGAGTACTTCCTAATGGCCATCCCATGGCTGCTCTAACAGATTGTTCAAACTGACTTGTAGTACATCCATCCATGGTCCAGTGCCCTGAATTGTGAGGACGGGGAGCAATTTCATTTACCACTAGTTCTCCATCTTCCATCTCAAACATCTCTACAGCCAAAAGACCTATAAGATTAAGTTCATTAGCAATTCTTATAGCTATTTCTTCTGCCGAGTGTTGTACTTTATTTTTTAAGTGAGGAGCTGGAGCTATTGTTTCATCCAGAATATGATTTTTATGTCTATTCTCAACACAATCATAAATCTTTATATCTGCATCTATAGACCTAGCTATTATTACGCTTAATTCTCTTTGAAAAGAAATAAAACCTTCAACTATAGATTTGTTGTCACCTACTTTTTTCCATATAGTTTCAAGATTGCTATCCTTATTTATTCTTACTTGTCCTTTACCATCATAACCCAATCTACGAGTCTTAAGAATTGCTGATTTATTAAGATACTTAGTAGCAGTTTTTAGATCATCAATATTATTACATTCATAGAAAGGAGCAGTTTTAATTTTAGCTTGATCCGATAAAAATTTCTTTTCTATTAATCTGTCCTGAGATACAGCCAATACTTTAGATGATGGTCTCAATGGACAAAATTCCTCAATAGTTTGTGCTGTACGAATAGGAATGTTTTCAAACTCATAAATACAAACATCTACTCCATTAGCAAATTTTTTTACCGCCTCTATATCACTATATTCATTATTAAAAATGCCAGATGCCACATCAAATGCTGGCGAATCAGGATTAGGATCATATATATGACATTTTATTCCGAGATGAGAAGCAGATAGAGCAATCATTCTACCAAGTTGCCCTCCTCCTATAATTCCTAAAATTTTATTTTTCAAATTATATTTCCGGCTTTTCTAAAACTGAATCTGTCTGCTTAGCTCTATAATTTTTAATTTTTTTTGCCAAAGCCTGATCATTAATCGCTAAGATTTGTAAAGAAAGAAGTCCGGCATTTGTTGCCCCAGATTTACCAATCGCTAGAGTACCAACAGGTACTCCCGAAGGCATCTGCACAATAGATAATAAACTGTCCATCCCTTTCATTGCTTCGCTTAAGATAGGTACTCCCAATACAGGTAGGGTCGTTAGCGAGGCAATCATACCAGGTAAGTGTGCAGCACCGCCTGCCCCTGCAATTATAACTTTTATACCTTTTGCTTCTGCATGTTTTGCATATTCATACAATCTATTTGGGGTTCGATGGGCAGAAACAATATTTAACTCATATGGAATATTAAAACTGTCAATTACATCTACGGTATTTTTCATGGTCGACCAATCCGATTGGCTTCCCATTATAACACCTATTTTTACTGACATTTTGTTATCTTTCACTTTACCCTCCTTATTATTTCACTATAAAGGGAAAGCGCAACATTATAACTTTTTAAACTTTCTATGCAAGCTCAATCAATTTAAAGTATTGAAAAATAGTTTTTATACCACTAATACTAATATAAGAGTTACTTAGAATAACTTAGATAAAAAAATTATAAAATGTTCTATAAACAAAAACTTTTTTTAAAGGCGCTCCATTGTTTTCCTCCAGAAATTGCTCATATTGTAGTTCTGAAAGCAATAAATTCAAATTTTATTTCCTCCAATACTGACAATCTACATATATCAAACCTTAGAACTAAATTGGGAAACCTAAACTTTAATCATCCATTAGGAATAGCTGCAGGTTTTGATAAAAATGTTGAAACTATTAACGTTATTAATAAGTTAGGAATCTCTCATATGGAATTTGGGACCATTACTCCTAATCCTCAATCTGGAAATAGTAAGCCTCGCATATTTAGACTATCAAAAGATAATGCGATTATAAATAGACTTGGATTTCCTAGTAAAGGGATTGACTCTGCAATAAAAAACTTACGCAACAATAACAATACAATTCCTATTGGGCTGAATATAGGTTGTAATAAAAATAGTAATGACTTTATGAATGATTATCTTACTTCAACAAGAAGACTTGGTCCATTTGCAGAATGGATTACTGTCAATATTTCTTCGCCTAATACTCCTGGACTTAGGGAATTACAAATAGGATCTAATTTAGAGAAATTATTAGAAAATATAAATGATGAAAGAAAAAAAGTAGAAGATAAAGTAGAAAAAACTTTACAAATATGGTTAAAAATCTCTCCTGATTTAAAAGATGATGAACTAAAAAATTTGGTAGATATTTCTATCAAATATAACATAGATGCATTATGCGTCTCAAACACTACAACCGATCATCCTCATACACTAGTGTCTAAAAATAAAAAAGAGGAGGGAGGTTTATCTGGTCCTCCTTTATATTCTCAATCAACCAAGATGCTGGCTAAAGCTTATTTACACGCCAAAAAACAAATAAAATTTATTGGAATTGGTGGAATATCAAATGGTGAGACAGCATATACAAAAATTCTAGCTGGGGCAGACATAATTCAATTATATACAGGACTTGTTTTTCATGGCCCTCAGATTATTAACGACATTATAAATTACTTAAATACAAAATGCATAAATACTAAGATAAAAGATTTAGTTGGTACTAAAGCTGAATCTATTCTTAAAAAAGAATAAAATAATGGATAACAAAGAAACATTGAATGTACCTATTTATAAAAACTTAAGTCTAATATTGCAGAATTTTGAGGCTCTCATACTAGATGTATGGGGAGTATTATGGGACGGTATTAAAGTCTACCCAGAAGCAGTCACGACCTTAAAAGAAGTTAAAAAACTAAATATTCCTGTGATACTTTTGTCAAATGCTCCAAGAAGAGCCGCTAATGTAGAAAAAAAACTAAATAAAATAGGTATTGATAAATCACTTTATAACTCAATAATTTCCTCAGGTGAAGTTTGTAGAAATGAGCTAATTTCTGGGCGTCAGGAGGTTCCTGGTAATAATTATTATTTTATTGGATTAGATGAAGATCGTGATTTATTGAATAATTCGATCTTTAATGAGGTAAATGATATTGTTGAAGCAAATTTTATTTTACTCACGGGACCTAGATCCTTTAATCATGAAGTAGCAAAGTACAGTGAAGAATTAAAAAGCTGTTATCAACATAACTTGCCAATGATTTCTGCAAATCCTGATAAAGTTGTAATTCGCCAAAATGGTGAAATGATAATCTGTGCGGGAGAACTAGCCAAATATTATTCTAATTTGGGAGGTTTTGTTAAAGAATTTGGAAAGCCTCACGAAGAAATCTTTATTGAAGCTCTTAAAAAATTTAAATCCTTGAATAGAAATATAGATAAAAGGAAAATATCAATTATAGGAGATGGCTTAGAAACCGACATAGCTGGAGGCAATACCATTGGAATTAATACGGTCTTAATTACAAGTGGTATCTTATCGCAAGAGCTAAATACAAAGTACAAGGAAATGCCAGATAAAAATTTACTTTATAAAATTATAAAACGTTCAAAATTTATTCCTAATGCTGCGGCTGTTACATTTAGCATAAATTCTTAAAATTATTATAATAATCATTGACTAAAACAGCCTGAATATTATAAGAACATAACATGAACATATACTTAAAAATTCTTAAGATATCCGCATGACTTTAAATTGGTTATATCTTGATTTAAATAGCTATTTTGCAAGTGTTGAGCAGCAAATCAATAAACGACTGCGTGACAAACCTGTGGTGGTAGTTCCATGTTTTACAGACGCTACTTGTGCTATTGCCGCCAGCTATGAAGCCAAGGCATACGGAATTAAAACGGGGACTATGATCTATGAAGCTAAACGTCTGTGTCCAAAACTAATATGTGTAAAAGCAAATCATGAAAATTATGTTGATTACCATCATAAAATCTTAACAGAAATAGAAAAATATATTCCAATAGAAATTGTTGCCTCCATAGACGAAGTTGCCTGCAGACTAATAGGAAAACAATGTCAAGAAAATGAAGTCCGCCAACTTGCAAAAAATATCAAAGAAGTATTACAAAAAAAAATAGGAAATTACATACGCTGCTCTATTGGAATTGCTCCTAATCGGTTTCTAGCTAAAACAGCTAGTAACTTAGAAAAGCCTGATGGATTGCAGGTATTATATGCCCAGGATGTCCCTGAGCATATTAAACATTTTAGGCTCTCAGATTTGACTGGAATAGGACGTGCTATGGAGTATAGACTTCAAAAAGCAGGCGTTTTATCCATTGAAGAGTTATATAAAATTGCTCCCAAACACATGAGAAAATTATGGGGCAGTGTCCAAGGAGAGCGTTTTTGGTACATGATTCGTGGAGTAGAAATTCCAATAGATACCACTCAAAGAAGAACCGTAGGACATAGTCACGTTTTAGAACCTAAATTCAGGCATGTAGATTTAGCACAACAGGTTATGAGTCGATTGTTGCTTAAAGCTGCAAGTCGCTTACGTCGACTGCAATACTACACCAACACCCTCAGCATAAGCTTTAGAACAGAAAATGGATTAAAAATGCAAGGAACAAGAAAGTTTTATCGGGCATGCGATAATATAACACTACTAAACGAGGGAACTAAAATATGGAATGACCTCATTAAAAAAAATCAAATTAGAAGTGTTAAAAAAATTAGCGTTAC
>CAZNVN010000014.1:0-25960 GCA_964576635.1 uncultured Rhodospirillaceae bacterium | reverse complement strand
TGGTAATTCAATACCCTTTTCAGAAACATAACTATAATCAAGCACTGCAGACATTGCTTTAATTGGATACTCTGCAATTACATCAAAAGTCTCTAATGAATTACCAATATATTGACTATATTCTTTTAGCATTTTTAATTCATTATTTATTATTAAATTCTTTTCTAATAGATTTAGAATGCTCACCCAATTTAGGTATAACAGAAACTGAGTCTAATTGTCCTATGAAAATAGCTGGTGGAGCAATTACATCAATTTTTTTATCATTCACTTTGCAAACAATTTTTCTTAATTGTGAGTGAAGTTCTAAATCTTCTATCTCGTTTAAAACTCCACAAGCTATTTTAGATTCCCTAAGTTTACTTACTAAATAGTCTTGATCAAATTTTACAAATATATCAGCTATAATTTTATCAAGAGTATCTCTATTTTTTATACGTTTAACAGGATTATCAAATCTTAAATCTATTGCTAACGCAGGTTTCATTAGCACTGTAGCACATAAGCTTATCCATTCTCTTTCGTTTTGGATAGCAATAAGAATGTTTCGACCATTTAAAGATTTAAAAGCTCCATAAGGGGCAATGGATGGATGAGACAATCCAGCTCTTTTTACTTTTCTATCTCCATATTTTGTTTGTAAAAAAGGAACATTCATCCAATCTGCCATACCATCAAATAATGAAACTTCTATACCTGCTCCCACTCCTGTTTTTTCCCTAGAATACAGCGCTTGTAAAATTGCTGAATGAGCGTTTAATCCACAAGCTATATCACAAACAGAAACTCCTACCCTACCAGGGCGGTCTGGAGTTCCAGTAACACTACAAAGACCAGTTTCAGCCTGAACTAAAAGATCATAGGCCTTCATATCTCTATAAGGACCAGTTTGACCATAACCTGAAATATCACAAGTGATTAATTTATTATTAAGCTCCCTCATTTCTTTAGAACTAAGTGAAAGCCTATCTATTGCTCCTGGGATTAAATTTTGAATATATACATCTGCTGATTGGATAATATTTTTTACTATAGATCTATCATTTTCATCTTTTAAATTTACTACCAGAGATTCTTTCCCTCTATTTAACCATACAAAATAAGCACTCTCACCTTTTACGTCTTTATCATAATACCGAGCAAAATCACCTTCTTCTCTCTCTACTTTTATTACTCTGGCCCCAGCATCAGCCAGACGAGATGAGCATAAAGGAGCCGCAACTGCCTGTTCAATTGAAACTACAAGTATATTCTCAAGAAAATTCAATATAACCTCCTAGTATGACCTCTTTAACCCTAAAATATTTTGAGCAATATAGGCTAAAATTAAATTTGTAGAAACTGGAGCAATTTGATAAAGACGAGTTTCTCTATATTTTCTTTCAATATCATACTCTTCAGCAAAACCATAGCCACCAAAAGTTTGCAAAGCACTTTCTCCAGCTTTCCAAGATGCATCAGCTGCTAGTAGTTTAGCTATGTTTGCTTCTGCTCCACATGGAATATTACTATCAAATAACTTTGCAGCTCTTTGGACCACTAAAGCAGCGGCTTCCGTATCTGCATATGCTCTTGAAATTGGAAATTGCACACCTTGATTTTGGCCTATGGGTCTACCAAATACTTTTCTATCTTTTGCATATGCTGTAGATCTATCAATAAAAAACCTAGAATCTCCTACACATTCTGCTGCAATTAGTATTCTTTCAGCATTCATTCCATCTAAAATATACTTAAAGCCTTTTCCTTCTTCTCCTATTAAACTATTAAGAGGAATTTCTAGATTATCAAAAAATATTTCTGTAGTAGCATGATTAATCATTGTTCTGATGGGCTTTATATTTAAGCCCTTATCTTTAGCTTTTTGTATATTGATCAAGAATAATGATAAACCTTCAGTCCTTTTTTCACTAGATTTATTGGAAGTTCTAGCTAGCAACAACATTAAATCAGAATATTCTGCCCTACTGGTCCATACTTTTTGACCATTTATTAAATAGAAATTGTTTTTTTTCTCCGCCTTTGTCTTTATCGATAAAGTATCCGTTCCAGCATCTGGTTCTGTTACCCCATATGCTTGTAATCGAAGTTCGCCTGATGCTATTTTAGGTAAAAATTTATTTTTTTGTTCTTCTGAACCATGAAGTAACAATGCTCCCATAATATACATTTGTGCATGACAAGCTGCTCCATTTCCACCAGATCTTTGTATTTCTTCTAGAATAACACACGCTGCCTGTAGAGGAAGACCTGAACCTCCATATTTTTCTGGAATTAAACAAGCTAAATATCCTGCTTTTGTTAGAGCCTTTACAAACTTTTCAGGGTATTCTCTATTATTATCTAACTTTCTCCAATACTCCCCCGAAAAATTAAGACAAAGTGTTCTAATACCCTCTCTGATATCTTTCCATTTATCTTCTTCCAAACTAGAAAGACCTGGTACTTTACTGTCCCCTTTTTCTAGCATAAATCTATGTCCCTATCTTTAGTATTATATTTTATATATTATTACATCATAAAAGAATAGCACTCTTAAAATTTCTTATAAAAATGAAATATATATTATTTTTGCAAATAATTATTATAAAGTATTGCTTGATCCATTATATACAGTCATATATAACCAAAAAACAACATAATTACTTATTTAAGGTTAATTTATGTTAGATACAGACCAAAATTATATAAAAGAAACTCCAAATTTTTTAGTGGACCCATTTGGAAGAACTATTTCATATCTTAGGGTATCACTGACAGATAGATGTGACTTTAGATGCGTATACTGCATGGCTGAACATATGACTTTTCTTCCTAAAGCAGAAGTTTTATCTTTGGAAGAAATAGAAATTTTATGTAATGCATTTATTAATTTAGGTACAAAAAAAATTAGACTTACAGGAGGAGAACCACTAGTAAGAAAAAACGTATTAACTCTTATAGAAAAACTAGGAAAAAAAATAGGCTCAGGACTAGAAGAGTTAACTATCACAACTAATGGTAGTCAGCTTACTAGGTATTCTGAACAACTATTTGAATATGGAATAAGAAGAGTTAATGTTTCTATTGATACCCTAAATCCCGAATCTTTTAAAAAAATTACTCGTTGGGGAAATTTAGAAAAAGTACTGGAAGGAATAAGGGCAGCAAATAAAGCAGGAATTAAAATAAAAATTAATGCAGTAGCTCTAAAAAATGTGAATGAACACGAACTAGAGAGTATGATGAAATGGGCACATTGTGAAGGGCATGATTTTACTATAATAGAAACAATGCCGATGGGAGAAATAACAGAAAATAGAAATGATCAATATCTTCCTCTATCCCTTGTTAGAGGTAGAATGAAGGAGAATTATACCTTAATAGAAAGTAATTTTAATACAGGTGGTCCGGCAAGGTATGTACAGGTAAAAGAAACAGGAGGAAGACTTGGATTTATAACACCATTGACACACAATTTTTGTGAATCTTGTAATAGAGTGAGATTGACTTGTACTGGTATTCTGTATATGTGTTTAGGGCAAGATGATTCAGCGGACTTAAGAAAAGTAGTAAGGAAAGGTATTAAAAACAAAGATCTTGAAAAGGCTATTCGAGAAGCTATTTCCAGAAAACCCAAGGGTCATGACTTTGAAATAAGCAGACGTTCTTCTGCACCTTCCGTAAATAGACATATGAGTGTTACTGGAGGTTAAAAGTTTATATTTGAACTTAATTTATAAACTGATAGTTTAGGCTCAATTAAAATTAAATAAATTTCGGTAATGTATATTATGAAATCAAATAAAATTGGATTCATTGCTTCTAGCACAAAAGAAGCGCAAGAAGCACTTTTAGTACTTTCTAAAAAATATGACAATTTTTCTCCTGACAAAGCAGATTTAATAGTTGCTTTAGGAGGAGATGGATTATTACTTCATGCTCTGGAATCTTTCGGCAAGAATGGTGTTCCAGTATACGGTATGAATAGGGGAACAGTGGGGTTCTTAATGAATCATTATTCTACGGAGAACTTAATACAAAGAATAGAAAAAGCTGAAATTACTACTATTAACCCTTTAATTATGAAAGCTATTGACATTAAAGATAATGCTCACAAGGGCTACGCTATCAATGAAGTGTCACTACTAAGACAGTCAAGAATGACCGCAAAAATTTCCATCGATATAGATGGAAAAAACAGATTACCTGAACTAATCTGTGATGGAGTATTATTAGCCACTCCCGCAGGAAGTACAGCATATAATTTATCTGCACATGGACCAATACTTCCACTTAATTCTGAATTGTTATCCCTTACTTCAATATGTGCTTTTAGACCCAGAAGATGGAGAGGTGCTTTATTATCAAAAACTTCTAGTGTTGACTTAATTATCAAAAAACCAGAGCTTAGAGGTGTAAGCGCAAGTGCAGGAAATAAAGAAGTGAGAGATGTAAAAAGCGTAAATATAACCTTATCAAAAGATTTAAATTTTAAAATATTATTTGATCCTGAGAATAATCTCGAGGAAAGATTTTTAATTGAACAATTTTCTTCATAAAATTAACTATAAGGAAGACTACTATGAATGATAAAACTTTTAATGCCGTAATCACTGGAGGAGCAAGTGGCCTTGGAGCCGCAACCGCAAAAAACATAACTTCATCTGGAGGAAATGTTACTATTCTCGATATTCAAGAAGAATTAGGAAAAAAAACTGCAAATAACTTAGGAGAGAACTGTAACTTCATAAAAATAGATATTACGAATGAGACTTTAGTGCAAGATTGCTATAATAATATCTCTCTAGAGACTGGACCTATATCTCTATCAGTAAATTGTGCTGGAATTGGAACGCCTAATAAAGTATTAAATAAAGAAGGCCCGCACTCTTTAGAATTATATATAAAGATAATTAATGTTAATTTAATAGGAACATTTAACTGCATTAAAGCTGCTGCAAATGTAATGCAAAATAATAAACCTAATAGTGATGGAACTAGAGGAGTAATTATAAATACTGCTTCTATAGCAGCATATGATGGCCAAATTGGTCAAGCTGCGTATTCAGCTTCTAAGGGAGGAATAGTTGGAATGACTCTGCCTATTGCGAGAGAATTAGCTAGAAATGGTATTAGAGTAAACACCATTGCTCCTGGACTTTTTGAAACACCCTTGCTTTCAGGACTTCCGTCAGAAGCAAAGGAGTCCTTAATTAACTCAACTCTTCATCCTCACAGATTAGGTCAGCCTGATGAATACGCATCTTTAGTTAGACATATTTACGACAATGAAATGATCAATGGAGAGACTATTAGACTTGATGGATCTCTAAGAATGTCACCACGCTAATAAATTATTAAAGTTAGTAATGTTTTGTATTAAGATTAATTCCAGTATAATGAAAATAAAAATGGAAAATTAAGTATGGTATTTAAAAGAGTTAAAGATTGTCACAACACTATGGATTTTAGAGAACTAGCTAGAAGAAGATTGCCTGGTCCTATTTTTCATTACATTGACGGTGGTGCTGATGATGAAATTACTAAGAATAGAAATACCCAAGCGTATGAAGAATGTGATTTAGTTCCAAATGTCCTTGCTGGAGTAAAAGACATAGATATGTCAGTAACCATAATGGGCAAAAAATTAAATATGCCATTATTTTGTTCTCCTACTGCTTTACAAAGACTTTTCCACCATGATGGAGAGCTCGCAGTTGCAAGGGCAGCTGAAAAGTTTGGTACTATGTCTGGTTTATCATCATTAGGTACAGTAGATATACATAAAATGAGTGAAGAAATCTCCAGTCCAAAATTATTTCAATTATATTATCACAAAGATAAAGGTTTAAATAACTACATGATTGAATTATGTAAAGAGGCTCAATATGATGCCATTGTATTAACCGTAGATACCATCACCGGAGGTAATAGAGAAAGAGATCTTCGTACAGGATTTACTAGTCCTCCCAAATTAACCCTCAAGAGTCTTATAAGCTTTATAACTCACCCTATGTGGGCAATAAATTATTTTACTCATGACAAGTTTGACTTACCTCAACTAAAAGAATTTGTAAAAGAGGGAACAAATATAGCAATTTCAGTAGGTGATTATTTTACTCATATGCTTGATCAAACTATGAACTGGAAAGATGCAGAGAATATAAATAAGCAATGGGGAAAACATTTTTGTTTGAAGGGAATTATGAGCGTAGAAGATGCTAAGCGAGCTGTGGATATTGGAGCCTCAGCAATAATGGTTTCTAATCACGGAGGAAGACAGCTAGATGGCTCACGTGCTCCTTTTGATCAGTTGGAAGAGATAGTAGATTCAGTAGGTGATAAAATAGATGTAATATGTGATGGAGGAATTACAAGAGGAACTCATGTTCTTAAAGCTCTATCTGTTGGAGCTAAATGCTGTTCTGGGGGAAAATATTATTTGTATGCACTAGCTGGCGGAGGACAGCCAGCTGTAGAAATAGCTCTTGGAAATTTTCGTGATGAAATTGAGAGAGATATGAAACTTATGGGTTGTTCTACAATCTCAAATTTAAGTAGAGATAATCTAAGATACAGAGAAAAAGCCAGTTAATTTTTTAATCTAAATTATTATCTTTTACTAATTTCCATGCTAAAGTAGCTATTTGTGGAGCTAGAGAGCCCTTCTCTTCTGCTAGGGAAGAAGAAGCATTTCCTGCTCTTCCCCTAGCTAAAACTCCTTCTAAAATAGCCACGTTCCTGAAAAAAGAAAAAACTATATAAAAAATTGTATCTATAGGTTTCTTTTCAACCCTACTACAATATTTTTTCATATATTGATCTCTATCAGGTATACCAAGATTTATTAAATCCAAACCTTTAAGTCCCATCTTAATCTCAGGTCCTTGTTCATGATGCATTAGATTATATCCTAAATCTGCCAGAGGATGTCCTAACGTTGAGAGCTCCCAATCTAAAACAGCTATAACTTTAGGTTCATCAGCAGAATAAATAAGATTCCCTAATCTATAATCACCATGTACTACCGTTGTCTCATCACTACTGGGTATATTCTTTGTAAGCCAATTAATTAGTAAAGGCATCTCAGGAATATCATGTTGTTTGGATAGTTCCCACTGTGAAGACCATCGTTTTAATTGTCGAGTAAAATAACTTCCTGGACGACCAAATGTATCTAAACCTACCTCTTCTGGATTTACATTATGAAGTGCTGCTAAGGCAGAATTCATAGAATCATATATAGCTGACCTATCTCTGGGTGATATTCCAGGCAAAGTAGTATCCTCAAATACTCTCCCTTCCATGTATTCCATTATATAGAAGGGCGTGCCTACTATACTTTCATCTTCACAAAACAAATACATTTTGGCTACAGGCACATCAGTATGATATAAAGCTTTCTGAACTCTGTATTCTCTATCTACTGCATGAGCAGAGGGCAAAAGCTTTCCCGGTGGTTTTTTTCTCAGCACATATCTTCTTCCTTCATCAGATTCTATAATAAAGGTAGGATTCGATTGACCTGCGTTAAATTGCCCTACAGCTTTTATTTTAGAAAAAAATTCCAATTTACCATTTAAATAATCCCCAAGCTTATTTTCATCAAACTTGTGTGATAATTTTACAGGATAATCTTCAATATTGAATCTGTAATTAAAGCTTCCCATCGGGTAATTCCATTAATTATGACGTTTTAACTCTAATCTCGCTATTTGATTTCTATGAACTTCATCAGGACCATCGGCTAATCTTAGCAAACGTGCACCAGCATACATTTTAGCCAAACCAAAATCTGTCGTAACTCCACCCCCTCCGTGTGCTTGAATAGCCCAATCTGTTATTTGACAAGCCATATTGGGGGCAGCAACTTTTATCATGGCGATTTCTTTACGCGCTTCCTTGTTCCCATGTACATCCATTTTATGAGCTGCAAATAACGTTAATAATCTGCACTGATCAATCATAATTCGAGACTCTGCAATACGCTCCTGTGTTACCGTTTGCTCTGAAACTGGTTTTCCAAAAGCAATCCTGGATTTAGTTCTTTTACACATTGCCTCTAAAGCGCGCTCAGCGAGTCCAGTTAATCTCATACAATGATGGATTCTTCCTGGACCTAAACGCCCTTGAGCTATTTCAAAACCTCTTCCTTCACCTAACAGTATATTACTGGTTGGTACTCTTACGTTTTCAAAAAGTACTTCAGCATGTCCATGAGGAGCATCATCAAAACCAAATACGGGCAAATGTCTTAAAACTTTAATGCCATCAGTCTCCATAGGAACTACTATCATAGACTGCTGTTTATATCTGTCAGGATTATTAGGATCAGTTTTACCCATAAAAATTAACACCTTACATCGAGGATCATTTGCACCTGATGTCCACCACTTTCTACCATTAATAACATATTCATCACCCTCTTTTTGAATACTAGATTCAATATTAGTAGCATCAGAAGAGGCTACTAAAGGTTCCGTCATCGCAAAGGCTGACCTGATTTGACCAGCTAATAATGGTGTTAACCATTTTTCCTTAATTTCTTCTGTTGAATAACGTTCTAAAACTTCCATATTGCCTGTGTCTGGTGCAGAGCAGTTAAAAGCTTCAGGAGCATAAGCAGATCTTCCCATAATCTCACATAAGTGGCCATATTCATAATTACTTAATCCAGCACCACGATCACTTTCAGGTAAAAATAAATTCCAAAGATCTTGGCTTTTTGCCTTTGACTTTAAATCTTCCATTATTTTTGATGGTTGCCAACGATCCCCACTATCTATTTCTTCAGCTATAGCTTCCTCTTTAGGGTAAATATGATCATCCATAAATTTTTCTACTTTTTCCATAAGACCTTTAACTTTATCAGACAACTCTGGTAACATTAGACTCTCCCTTTAGTAAATTTTTCTGCAAAAACACTCTTAAAATTTAAAATAAAGACCTATTCTAAGTTAATTAGAATAAATACTCAATAGCACTTTTTTTCCTTTTGAATAATTTATACCTTCAATTTGATAGTCATGCTTATGTATCTTAATCCCCACAAATTTTGTCTTTTCAATTAATATATCTTCAAATTTTTTTTCTACAATTAACAAGTTTTTCTTTCCATTTTTTAAGTGAAATATTGATTCCTCTGTATTATTTGCTATCAAAGTATCAGAACCCACACTAAATACAGCAGAAGGCTCAGAATAACCCAATAGAATAACTGGTTTATCTATATTATTGTTTATTAGATATTCATATATGTTTTCAGAAACCCAAATTTTTTCTAATTTAGGAGTTACAAAAGCTATAAATGTACTTAAACATAATACATTAATAATACCTGCTATATTTGCAAGTAATAGCAGCCTGTTAGTATACATAAAATAAACTGAAAATAAAAATGCGATGAAATATATAATACTAATTATTATTTCTATAAAAAGATTAGATTCTGCATATTGAAAGCTTATAAACAAAATCAAAAAAGCAAAAAAGATAGAAACTAAACTAGGAATAAAAATAATTACCTTATAAATGTTTTTATCCAAAAATGAAAAATCTCTTTTTTTTATATAATCCATTATCATAGCAGCGGATAATATTGATAAGCTAGGCAATAAAGGTAATACATAGTGTAATAGTTTTGTGGGTATTAATTCAAATATTACCAGAGTCGGGATTAACCAACACAGTAAGTATTTGATTTTATTATCTCTTCTATTTTGGTAGGCCCAAATAGCAGTAGGTATAAAAAACAGAGACAAGGGCCAGCAAGATAAAAAAGATGTTATAACGAAAAAACCTGGAGGAGCTCCGTGAGATTCTTGTGAGCTTATTATTTTGAAAAACATGTCATTAATGAGTGACTCTTTTACAAAATCACTGGTCCCAGTATAATAAATCCATAGTAAACAAGGCAAACTAGCTAATATAAAAAATATTATTCCCAATAATGGTTTTATAGTTTTCAGTTGAAAATCTTTATTTGTTATATTAATAAAAAATATTGTTAAAAATAATATTATTAATGCAATGGGGCCTTTAATGATTAGAGAAGCACCTAAAGCAAACCAACCACTATATACTAGAATATTAGAGGGCCCATTTGACTTACTTTCTAAACCCTCAATAATTTTTGCCACTACTAAAAGTGGCAACAAAATTAAGGCTAATAGAATAGAATCCGTTTTAGCTATGTGTGACTCAACAAAAATTAATGGAGTAGAAATAAGCATAACCGAAGCTAAATATCCTACCTTTCTTCCATAAAGAGCTTTCCCAATTAAAAAAGTTAGCCAAATTGATAGACTTGCTCCAACAGCAGATGGTAAGCGAAAAGACCAAACTGGAAATTCTTCTAACGAAAAAATATTTTTAATTGCTAAAGCACTTGCTGCTTGTATCCAATATATGCCTGGTGGTTTTTTATTTCTTGTTGTATCTAAAAAACTAATATTTAAGAAATCTCCTGTCTCAATCATTTGCAATGTTGATTGCATATACCTTGATTCATCTCTATCTAAAGGTGGTAAGCAGTTCAATGTTAAAAAAAAAGTTACAAATATTAGGAGAAATAAAATAAACCTATTGTAATTATGCCTAAGAATAAAATCGTTCAATTTATCAAAAATAAACATTAAAACTCAATCTATACTTGATAGAAAATATATGGAGCAAGCTACTACAAAAATTAATTAACCATTAATATAATAAAACTATACTAAAAATCTCTATTTTTAAATTTTTTCTTGATCCTTCCTGCCATTCTTCCAAGCTTACGAGCTGGATCAGGATCTCGAGCTATTTCTCCCGCTCCTCTAGCAAACTCTCGTGCAGATTTTGTAGCTTTTGCTCTAACTTTTGGATTAGATACTACCTTAGTAAGAGCATATTTTATAATTGATCTAATAAACATGATTATATAATGGATAAAAAACAAAATTATTTCCATAAAATATTGACAAAATTAAGAAAATTAATTCTATTAATATTATTCAGGTTTCAACTAAATGTTGATGAAAAGGGAATGCAATGATGATTTTATATAATTATCTACTGCAGCTGCCCCCGCAACTGTGAATGACGAGAGAGTCCTTAATACCACTGTAAATGTTACGGGAAGGTGGGATGATCGTAGACTCATGAGCCAGGAGACCTACCTGAAAAGTACTATCAAATTTATTGAGAGGGGATGCTCAATAAAGCTTAGTGTTAAAAGTGATGGTGCGGATTACCATTGCTTTTTAAAAAAATAATATACCAAAAAGCAATATAAAATTAATAAGTGACAGCAGTATTTTTGCTGCTTATGTCATAATAAATAAATGTATTGCTTATGAAAACAATAAAAAAAATATTAGCATTAATAATTATAAATAATTTTTTTATCATACAAGCAACTATTGCTGATAACGTTGAGATTCTAGAATCTATTATAGTTACAGGAAGTTTAATACCTATCAAACTTAAACAAACAGGGGCTGCTGTAACAGTAATTACAAGCAAAGAAATAGAAGAAAGTAAAACTAATAACCTTGCGGAAATCTTAACTGGATCTACTGGATTTCAAGTGTATGAAAGTGGCGGTCCTTATTCACTTAGCCGAGCATTTTTGAGAGGAAATGAGACTGATCATACCTTAGTCCTGATTAATGGAATGAAAATAGTTGATCCTGCAACTGGAAGAGGGTCAGTTGATTTAGAAAGAATTACATTAAGTGGAGTAGAAAGGATTGAAGTAATCAGAGGATCCCAGAGCGCCTTATATGGTTCAGAAGCTATTGGCGGTGTAATCAATATAATACTTAAACGTGGTGGAGATAAATATAAAAAATATATAAATTTAGAAGCTTCTAATAGATTAGATAAAACATTTTCTACTGGAATTTCCGGCGGTATAAAAAAATTATTTTTCTCAAGTAATTTTGAACATAGTGAAGGTCCAGGGATTTCAGCTGCAGAAAAGAGCCTAGGATATGAGGAAAACGATAGTTACAATATAGATAGCGGTCAACTCACTTTAGATTACGAAATAAACTCTGATACTGATATCTCTCTCACTTCACGTATTTTTACATCTGAAATAGAAGAGGACAAGGCACCTCTCGGACCAATAGTAGATGCTGATAGACAAACTAATTTATTAGACTGGCAATCTCAATTAAGTATGGAAAAAAAATACGACCTTTTTTATATGAAAATTTCTGGTTCTACTTCCAAAGCTAGACGTTACAGCCTCAATGAAGATAGAAAATTTAGACGGTATATTGCTGATCTTAATATAGGAAAATTGCAATTTGTTATACCTGTTAATTATTCAAATACTGTTGTAATAGGAACTTCAACAGAACGTTCACACATGGATACTCAGGATGAAAATAATGCTTATGATTTTAAAACATCTAATACTTCTATATATTTTTCATACGCTAAAAGCTATTTAGAAAATTTTTATGTAGATGTAAGTTATAGACAAAACTTTCATGATTTATATGGAAAATCAAATACTTACAGGCTTGCGAGTAGCTATATTATCAACACATCAGGTTATAGGATTCATTCCTCTTTTGGAACAGGCTATAGAGCACCTACTTTAGATGAAATATATGGAACTTACGGAAGCTTAGATATTAAAGAAGAAAATAGTCGAAGTAGAGATTTGGGAATTGAATTTCAATCTAAAAATAAAAAAGTAAGAACAGATATAACTTTCTTCTCAACACAAATAGACAATTTAATTGGATTTGGTCCTGCGCCGGGCTATTTATACCAGAATCAAGGCAGTGCAAAAACAAACGGAATTGAATTTTTTATAAATTATATTTTTCGTAAAAATTTAGAAATAAATACAACATATAACTTTCTAACTACAAATAATAATGGAAAATCTCTTTCAAGAAGAAGAAAACATAGTGGAAGAACATCTATTAAATGGGTAATAGACAGGTATCCAGAATTTACATCTTACTCATCTATAGAATACCATTCTAAAGCAAGAGATGATGCATTTACAGGAGCAAAACTTTCAGGATACGCCTTAATACATTCTAATTTGAATTACATTATAGACTCTAAGACAACCATACACTTAAAAGTTGAAAACTTTTTGGATCAAAAATACCATTTAGCTGATACCGCAGGAACTTATGGGCGTACAATTAGTTTAGGAATGAACTTGTTATTCTGATTAGCTTAATTGAGATAAAGTAGAAAAATCATGGTAAAGTTTCATAGCTATTTTACAAAACTTTCCAATTTCATATTTTTTATCATTAATTTTTCTCACAGGTAAAACTTTTCCAAAATTACCGGTACTAAAAACTTCTTCTGAAGAAAACAACTGATCAACTGAAATACTTTCTTCTTTTACATAAATTTTTTCTTTTTTTAACAAGCTAATCACCCTTTTCTTCGTAATACCATTCAAAAAAGTTTTGTTCCATTTAGGCGTAAGGATTTTTCCTGAGCGAACTAAGAATAAATTTGCACTTCCAAATTCTACAACATTATCTTCCCCATCTCTCATAACCACATTATCATAGCCATTATTTTTAGCCTCTTTCAACGCCATAGAAGTATTTGCATATAAACAAGAAGCTTTTGCTAGTGTCGGCGCCATGTCTGGATGAGGCCTTCTGTAAGAACTTATCATAGCAGTAAAACCCTCGGCTGAAGGCATTGGTGCCCTAAATATAGTAATAATTAATTTACTAGAATCTGGCTCTGGAATTAAAAAACCTGTATTAGCAAAAACGCTAGGTCTTATGTAAAGCTCTGCTCCTTTTTCAAAAGATTCCACTCCTTCAATACATAAATCTATAATCTTTTGTTTTGGTAAGGATAACTTAAGTCCCATCACCTCAGCAGAATCAATGAGGCGTGCACAATGCATATCTAAGTCTGGAACACAATTACTAAATGCCCTAGCCCCATCAAATACTGTGCTTCCATGCATATATGATTGGCTCATTGCAGACATGACTGGGTATGAACCTTCATGCCATGATCCATCTACCCAAACTATTGATTCTTTATTTATTTTGTTCATGTTATTAGACCACTTCAAAAGATGCTGGATATAGCCCATCAATATCAGCTATTACTTTATCTCCTACTTCAGGCCAACAAGTTGTAGCTATAGATCCAGTCATAATAATATCCCCTGATTTTAATGTTCTTCCTCGAGATATTAGACTATTAGCCAGCCACATCAATGCTTTTAAGGGATGACCTAAAACATTTTTTCCTGACCCGGTTCCAAAAACTTTATTTGACATTACTAAGTTCCCTACTAGCTTGTCTAGAGTCATAGGATCAACATTTGCTGGATTTCCAAGTACACAACCTTTATTCATAGAATTTTGCCCAATAAGTATACCTAATGTTGCCTCTCTTCCATAATGCCTGTCATCAACTATCTCCAGTGCAGCCATAACGTCCAATACATATGGGGCAATCTCCTCTATAGACAAAAATTTTGGTGAATCTGTGGGTATATCCTTAGCAATTCTAATAGCTATTTCTGCTTCCGCCCCTAAATGTCTATAATCTATATAATTTAACTTCGTATTATTAAAATAGATTAAAGGTTCAAATATTGCCCCTTCTGCAGGTTCATCTATTCCAGTAAGTTTCTGCATCTCTATATTAGTTAAGGCTACTTTCCAACCTGCAATTTTACCCTCACCATTATTTTGTTTTAATTTTAAAAATTCATCTTGAACCAAATAACCATCCTTTCTATTTTCAATACTTATCTTTTCTGCCTCTAGATATGGTTTTAAATTTTTACAATCATCAAATAATGTTTTGGCTAATTTTTTAATGTTCATTGTATAATCCTCAGCAATTTTTTCATTAGAAGAAATTTAATTGTTTAAAAATAAAATTTTTTACAGTTTTTAAATTTATAATATGATAAATAAATATTCACTATATAATTAATTTTTTAATTTGGTTGTTTATATGTCTGAAGATATTTTTGAAAATGATGAGAATCAATCTGGCACAGTGTTTCGTGATGTTATAATGTTAGCACTGGCAGGCTTTGTTTCTTTAGTTATATTATTGATCCCTTTTATAAATCCTCCAGCTAAAACAGAATCGACCACATCAGAACCCCCTGGTAATGTAATAGTAGAAGTTTTTTGGCCAAAAGATAGAGATGTAGATGTAGATTTATGGGTAAAAGCTCCAGAAGACATTCCTGTAGGCTATTCTAATAGAGGTGGATTATTTTTTAATTTACTAAGAGATGATTTAGGAATTCATAAAGATCCTACTCCGATTAATTACGAGGTAGCTTATAGTAGAGGAATAAACCCCGGAGAACACATAGTTAATCTGCACCTTTATAGGGAAGATGGTGCATTATTTGAACCCTTCACAGCTAAAGTGGTTGTCTCGGTTGTAAATCCTGAAACCAATAAAAGAAGACAAATATTAGAATCTGATGTTTTACTTGATGAATTAGGTGAAGAGTCTACTGTCTTTAGGTTCACGCTGGATAAACAAGGTAACTTAAACGCAAAAAATATAAATAACGAGTTTGTACAATTACGTTCAGGTAGCAAAATTGAAGAAAATCTTGATCCTGAACGCAATACAGGTGCAGAAACTTTCAGGTAGAAAAATTGAAAAAATCTTAATAAAGAATAAGCTTTATGAAAAAAGATGGTTTTTAATTTGGATGCGCTACAAGTAAGGTAAAATACCCCCCTATATTGGACCTATTTATATTAACAAAACCACTATTTGAAAGCAGCTTATCTTGTTCTTCAGCATTAGGTACTACATTGCCCCAGGTCATTTCATTATATTGAGTTTGTATAGCTAAAGAGTATTCTGAAATTCTTAGATCTTTTCTGACCGGCATAGTTTCATCAAGAATAACTAATGTACCATTTTTTTTCATTAATTTATAAATAGTTTTAAATACTTTTAACCTATCCACTCTAGGAATTTCATGTAAAACTTCTACTAAAGTAACTACATCCATAGTAGAATCTTCCGGCAAAGTATCTTCATCAAAATTTAAAATAGAAATATTATCTTTTAATTTACACTTAGTAATATTTTCATTTGCAATTGCGATACCTTCCTTATCAATATCTAATCCATAAAACTTTGATTTGGGAAACAAATTTTGAGATTTTATTAAAAGTTTTGCAGAGCCACATCCCACATCTAATAAATTTCCTCCGCGTGTTAAAACTTTGTTTACTGATTCCAGATTAGGTAAAATTCTTCGAACCATTAATGTTTGCAAACCTTCCGTAATTTCACCTATGGATCTAGAAAATTCGTTCCCATGATCTTGAAATTTAAATATACCTCCTGATTTAATATACTTATAATGTTCTTTCATGTCAGGACCAAAATGTTCTATACAGGCAGTAATATATGGTAATAAATATCTTGGATCTCCTGGTTTTCCCAGAATCGCATCCATATGTTCAGATAGCTGTAATCTATCTCCCTCTTTATCATCTAAAATTTTCCATGCAATTGCACAGAAACACCATTTCTCTATATAGTCAAAATCCAGTTTTTTAAGATCAGATATTTGTTTTATTGTTAGACCGGCCTCATTTTTAGTATCTATAAATAAATCGAAAATACCTAGTTTATGTCCCGTATATATAAGATGAACTAGATGGAACCCTCTAATATTATTCCATATATAATCAATCTGTTGTTCTAACGTTAATTTTTGATTTGCCATATTTC
The DNA here is from genome assembly GCA_964576635.1 of uncultured Rhodospirillaceae bacterium. GTDB lineage: Bacteria > Pseudomonadota > Alphaproteobacteria > TMED109 > TMED109. Next base: position 9,253 of record CAZNVN010000014.1, on the reverse strand, counting down.
TATTAAAATGTATAGAGATAACAAGTCAACATTTAATCCGAATTAACCTCATCAAATGGATTAGTTAACTGTGGATTACTTTTCTTTAACTCTATAAATTTATTTCTAAGTTTCTCTTTAAAAACCTTGTCAGGTTTAGCACCAAAGAAAACTGATCTTGAATATTCTAAAAAGGATTCGTTGTATCTAGATACTTCATAATATGCCTTTGCCAAAAGTATTCTATTTTTCCCCCAGCCAACATCATATTTAACTGAATTCTCGAAAGCCCTTACAGCTTTACTATAATTTTTATTTTTAAAATGAATAATTCCTTGATCCGCATACAATCTTGCTACTGGATTCACTTCATTAAGACTGTAACGTCTGACAGCAGGATCGGCTTCACTTCTAGCATGAAACCTACGGTATAACCTTGAAATTCTCTTCAATAATTTAGGGTTATTTAATAAAGAGGAAACATTAAAATTATAATTTCTCATAAGCTTTATCATTGAAGTGGTTTCAACTCCTGCCTTATAGTAGCGAGCACCCCTTTGATACATCAAATCATCCGCATTTCTTATATGCCAAGCACCAAATAAATGACCCAACTCGTGAGCAATGATCACCCCTGAATTACGATCTTTTAAATGTGAACTATCGGATATCATCACTAATCTTGAAAATACGCCAGCTATTCCCTTTCCAGGTATATCTTTGCCTATAATACAGACTATAATTTCCTCATCACTATTATTCAGAACCGAAATCATTCTATCTCTATACTGAGAGAAAACATCAGAAATATTTTTAAAATCTCCTTCAAAATCATACTTACTTTTTTTTGAAATTTCCCAATGAAGATCAAATTTATCATTATAAAATTTATTTATTTCAGTAAATCTTTTATTGATGTTCTCTTCCCAAATAGGATTTGAAATAAATTCTTTATCATAAAGTAAATGAATTTTTATAATTCTTAGATCTGAAGCCTGTGAACAATTTCCAAAAATTAATATTAACAATATACTTTGTATAAATATATAATACTTTAAATGATACATTTTTAACCTAAAGCTTGCGAGTTTTTAAATTGCAGTATAGTGTTCTATGAATTTTTAATTATTTAATATTTATTTTTAAAAATCCACACATAATTATTGAGAACTATTCGGAGTAAAAAATCTATGGGACTAAAATTTCTACTATTACTAAGATTCGGACTAATTAATATAGTTGCTTTCGCTTTGTTAGTTGCTGCCTGGGCTCAAGGATTAGTTGCTAAGGTAATTAACTCTGACGTTACTAACATGGTAATTTTAATCAGTGTAGTTTTTATAGTAGGGCTAATACTTTCTGGATATAGAGTATGGAAAGTTAGCAAACAGCTTAATGCTGCCTACGAGTTTGATCCTAAACAAAGATCTAGAGCTGCAGATTTTTTAAACAAAGCAAAGGGGAAAGATGCTGGAACAAGAGCTAACCTTGGACAAGCATTAAGATTAAAACTATTTTCAAGGATTGTTCATATACGATATATTGCCAGTTCACTTACCATTTTGGGATTAATAGGTACTGTTTTAGGATTTATTATAGCATTATCCGGCGTAGATCCCGAAGTAGCATCTAATCCTAGTGCAATCAGTCCTATGGTCACACAACTTATCGAAGGGATGTCTGTCGCATTATATACAACACTAGTCGGTTCCATTTTGAGTGTATGGCTAGGTTTAATATATCAAATGCTAGCTACTGGAACTTCTAATTTAGTATCAAAAATTATTGAGCTAGCTGAAAGTAACTAACTAATGAATGACCCCATTGAAAATATAATGATCGGAAACGAAGATGTTTCTTCAGGAGATACTGTGTTTAGGGATATGACAATGTTGGCTCTTTCAGGGTTTATTATAATAGTTCTTTTATTATTACCTTGGCTAAATATAAAAGCACAAGATGAAGCTACTAAAGAACCTACAGGAAGTGTAATAGTTGAAGCATTTTGGCCAGATGAAAGAGATGTAGATGTAGATTTATGGGTAAAAGCGCCGAGTGATGCTGCAGTTGGTTATTCTAACATGAATGGGTATTATTTTAACTTATTAAGAGATGATAGAGGAAATCTATTTGATAGAACTCCTATAAATTATGAAATAAGTTATACCAGAGGAATAGCAGCCGGTGATTATCAAGCAAACATCCATCTTTACCAGACTGATGGTGGTGCCCCAATTGAAGTAAAAATAATAGTAAGTGTAGTAGAGCCTGAACAAAGAGCGAGGACAGCTATAATAAAAAAAGATGTAATATTAAAAAAATTTGGCCAGGAAATTACAGTAGCAAGGTGGACACTTGCTTCAGATGGAAAACTAGCTCCTAACAGTGTACATAGCCTAAAACGTAGTTTATTAAGAAGGTAAAATAATGGACGTTTTAAATGTAATATATTTTATTTTAACTGCTTTTGCTGCAATTTTAGTCTCGATAACAATTTGGTCTAGAAGACCTTATAGATGGAGAATCAGTGCATTTTTTATTGGAGCAGCACTTATTCTCTTATTTTATGGTTCAATTTTAGAATTATTAAGTAGACCTAAACCAGCACACATGGAATTATTCCACAAAAACATTCCAGAAGTAATATTACTCCATGCTTCATGGGAAGAAGAAAAAGCAATTTATATATTAGTTGAAATACCTGGGATAGAAGAACCCAGGCTGTATGTTTTACCTTGGAGTCGAGATGAAGCAGAAAAATTAGAACAAGCCATGGAAGAAGGAGAAGAAACAAATGAAAAAGTTAGAATAGGTAATCCTTTTTTTAATGCTGATGAAGAAGATCGTGAAAGATTAATCTATACGACACCTACTAAACCTCTTCCAACTAAGGGAAGAGAGCAATTACCTGTAACTGAATTTGACCCTGAAGCTGAAAAAGAATCCTATGGAGAAGTTCCAGAAGAGGAATCAGAATAAAATATTATTTTTTTTCCATTGTATCATATACAGAAAAATTGCTTATTGATACTTCTGTTGGTGAAGATCCATGAGTAGAAAAAATCTCCAAACGAAAATATCTCCCTCTTGCAGGTTCAATCTTAATTATCTGTTGAAGTCCATCAGCAGGTAGTTCAATTTCTACAAGCTCAACCCAGCCACCCATATGCGGGAAGGGATCTGCAGAAGATATTCTAATTTTCTTAGCCCAATTCAGAGGGTTACCAGAGTTTTTTGCAGTGACAGAAAAACCTTCGAAACGCTTATTTGTTGGCATTGAGAAGGTAACAACTTGTGGAAAAACTGCTTTTCCGGATGACCAATAACTATCTTTATTAGCATCAATTATATTATGAGCTATATTTGGAATTTTTTCTAAAGTCCAATGAATTACTTTTCCACCAGAATCTACAGAAATTATGTCCTCAGCAATGAGATTTTTATTAAAAAGTATAATTAAAAAACAAAATAAAAATAATTTTCTAATTCGGAGCGACATATTTTATACCATAAGATGCATAGATATTCTCTATTACCCCCTGGTCTAATAAGTTAGATAAAATCTCGTTGATTCTAACAACGGTTACTTGATCAGGCCCTCTCATAAGAACTCCCACATTCAATGATACATCTCTCTCAAAATCAAAGTTTTTTAAAACACTCAGTTTTACATCGGGATTATTCTTCAAATACCACCAGTACTGCATAGATGATACAAATATCGCGTCCACTTCTTTATCTGCTACACCCTGCATCAACTCTGCTTCAGTTACGAATTTTGTTCTATAATGGACCCCATGTTTCTGCATCAACATATGTGACCATGATCTATTCATAACTCCCACACTCATTCCTTTTAATTTATCGACAGAATCTTTATTTCTAATCTTTTCATCATATCCAACTAAATAAGTCTCAACTTTGACTATGGGGATAGATGCTTTTGGAGGAAGAGTTTTTCTATTTTTTTTATTTGAATCTCCTGCTCGTGTAAGAGGTCGTGCACCATCAATATTACGTTTCTCTTCATCATCATCTTTTCTAGATACTGCCTCCATGACCATATCACATGCCGCCTTTCTTGCGTGGAATCGATATCGAAGCCAGGTTATTTCAAGTTCTACTCCTAATTCTTTTGATATTTCTTCGGCTAACTCAATTTGAATACCTTTAGGATTTCCATTTCTAGAGGAAAAAGGAAGTCTATCTGCTAAAGCACAAACTTTGAGTGAACCCCGTGCTAAAATCCTATCCAGTGGATCAGCCAAAGAGACATTAGTGACAAATGTAATAACAAAAGAGATAAATAAATATAATATAATTTTCATGATAACCTCAATATTTAGCCAGAATATCTCTAATTAATTGTTTTGATTGCCCATAATATTTTTTATGGTTCCTTGCCTCATCAATATTTGACAAATCCCCACCAACTACTACCACACCTATCATGCCTGCAGCAATATGAGGTGTGCATTTGTAAGTATAGACACCAGGAACTTCAAAACGATACCCTGCACTTTTGTGCATTTTTGATTTAAATTTTATATCACCCGGTGCAACCATGAACTCTACATTGTGCCCCTTAGTAACAGCCTTCCAAAGAATCTTCTGTCCTACTTCAATTTCTACTAACATAGGATCATATCTGAATCTAGATCCCTCTCTACCAACATTGAGCATATCCACAACATAATCAGCAGCTGCCAGCTGTTTATAACTAATATCATTTACAGGCTCATGATCTATTACATAGGATTCTCCCTCACATATATTATGATCTGTGTTATCTAAACTACCTTCCCTACCATGAACTGGAATTCTAAATACATTAAAGCCTGTATATCCTACCAAGGCTATTCCTGAAGATTTAATAAAGTTCCTTCTCGTATACATAAATCACTCCACTAGACGCATAATACTAAACAGTATAATTAAATGTATTTCACCTAAAAAGCAAAAAAATAAAGGGCAGGAGAATTTTTCTCCTACCCTTTAATATTTAAAATAGCTAAAGTACTATTTTATTTTAAACGCAATCATAGCCGCACCTGCTGGAAAATCAGCAGTTTCTGGCCATAAATGAGGATATAACCCCATAACTAGAGAACCTAGTCCTGAAGGAACAGCCACATGTTGTTCTCCTCCAGCCGTATATGTAATAGGGCCACCACGGAATCCTGATCCCGCCATAAATGACCAAAGAACATTACCATTATTAGCATCAAATGCTCTGAATGTTCCATCTACTCCACCTTGGAAAACTACGTCTCCACCTGTAGAAAGCACACTTCCTATTGGCACATATTTATACACATAAGACCATGCACGTTTTCCAGAAACTGGATCACGAGCGTCTAGACGGCCATGAGCTTGTTGACCATTTGGAAGATGAACCGCTTTAAGGTCAGCTCCAAAGAAAAGCTGAGCAATAGGTTCAGTTACAGGATCTTCTTGTCTAACAGTAGTAATCTGACATGCCTCAGCAGCAGAATTATACCATAATCCTGTTCTTGGACTATAAGATCCAGAATTCCAGCTACGTCCACCTGCGATCCAAGGACAAGATACCATGTCCTGGTTAGCCCCTGAATTTGGAGGAAGACGTCCTATTAATTCACCTGTTTTTGGATTAATTCCTTTAACCCAGTTAAAGTTTTCAACCATGTTCCAGACATTTTCAAGCTTGCCTGATTCACGATGATATACGAAAACGAAACCAGATTTATTTTGGTGAACAACTAACTTTTTACCATCACGATCAAGAAGCCAAAATTCACCCATAGTGCTGTCAAAATCCCAGTCATCATGAGGAATTTCTTGGTGATACCATTTGATCTGTCCAGTACTTGGATCCAATGCTAATACACTTGAAGTATATAGATTGTCTCCAGGTCTTGCACCACCTGTTGCTACACCATCATTAATTGCACCCCAATCATAATCAGGTGCTGGATTTGATGTTCCTACAAAATGAGTATCTGTAGATGCATCATAAGTTCCAGGCATCCAGCTTCCGCCACCGCCATACTTTCCAGAATCACCACCCCATGAATTAGGATCATCATGTTTAATGGTATTAAGATCCCATTTGACCTCGCCTGTGGCAGCATCTAGACCAAAGATCTTACCTTGAATAGGATATTCTCCTGCTGTTTGACCATAAACTAGAGTGCCACCTGCCATAACAGGAGGTGAAGTAAAGTTACAAGCACACTTAGTTGTATCAACTAATTGTACAGTCCATACTTCTTTACCAGTTTTTTGATCTAGAGCAATAGCTCTTCCATCAAGAGTTCCTATATAAACATTTCCACCATGAACAGCTACACCACGTGTATATGGTGTAAAGAATAGTTCATCTACAATGGGATCAAGGTCTGGAAAAAAGTGCCAGATTTCCCTACCAGTAGCTGCATCTAATGCAAATACTCTGTTATATGAACCGGCATAATACATTACACCATCTATAACAAGCGGGGTAGCCTCTAAACCTTGTTCTATAGCTCCAGGCTGATGAATCCAAGCAACATTTAAATCTCCAATGTTACCCGTATTAATATCTGATAGCCCAGAATACCTAGTAGCACTATCATTCCCGTGGTACCAGGTCCAATCATCATTCGCATTCGCTTGAAATGAAAATGTAAGTAGTATCATTCCGAACGATAATGCAGAAAGAGTTTTTCTTATAAGAGTCATATAACTCTCCTCCCTTAGTTATTTATATAAATTGACAATGAGAAAAGTTCTCACTATTCATAAAGACAGCTTAACCCATTTGCCTATAATTACTATAGAAAAATTGAATATTTGCAAAAAATATCAAAAACTAGGTATTAAAATTGAAGAATTACTCTATAATTGACCCTGTAATGTGCTCTAAACTTAACAATTACGCATTAATACCACTCATTTTAACATTTTTTATAATGTTGAATTATAATGATTCGTCAACTGTATTGGCTGAAGAAGATTTTTCAGAAAACGAATTAGATATAACAGATTTAAATGAAAAAATTAAAGAATTAACTCAAGCTGCAAATTCTGGTGACGTAAATGCTCAGTATAGTCTAGGAAGAATGGCATTAGAAAATAATAAACCTCCAGATCACGCAACGGCGGTATACTGGTTTAGAATCGCAGCAGAATCAGATCATTTGGAGGCAATAGAAATACTTGGTGCTCATTTGTTTATGGGACTCGGAGTTCCTCAAGATGCCGAACAAGCTAAAGAATGGTGGATGAAAGCAGCCAATAAAGGAAGCGTAAAGGCTCAAGCTAGCTTGGGAGTATTATTTGCTTTAGGGAATGGAATTGAAAAAGACTTAATAGAATCTTATAAATGGTTTACCCTTGCGGCTAGAAATGGTAATGAGGAAGCTAAGATACAACGAGACAACTCCATTGCTTTACAATTATCTGCAGATCAGATCAGAGAAGCACAAGAAAGAGTAAACGAATTTTCAAAAAAATAAGTATTATACTTTTTTTAATTATCTGTTTTGAATCCACTCACTTAACACATGATGAGGATCTTTCTTCAATCTCTGCTCTACTTGTTTCTTTATTGCAGTCAGTTCAATAACATATCCGTTCGGATCTCTGAAATATATTGATTCGATAAAACCATGATCAGATATTCCCCTGGTTTCTATACCTTTGCTTATTCCTTTAGAATAAAATTTTAACATTTCTTTTTTGTCTACTTGTAAGGCAATATGCATATCAAAATCGTGTTGCTCTTTAAATAAAAATGGCATATTAGGTGCTTCAAAAAAAGCAAGATAAGAATTATCTCTCATAGCATAGAAGGTATGCAACACTTTTGAAGCCCTCCCTGTTTGAGTTACGTTTATCTCAAAAGCTTCCACTAATGGCAAACCCAAAAAGCCTTCATAAAATTCTCTTGTAATTTCAGAATCGTGACAACGATAAGCATTGTGATGAAGTTTTTTAATTAATATATTTTTATTAATTATTTTTTTCATTATTAATAGCCCTATAACACATTTTATAAACAATAATTATAAATAATATCAAGAGTTTATGTAATAATAAAACAAAAAATAATTTACTACATCGTGTACATTATCTTTTGATAAATACCATATATTGACATTTCTTTCAAAACAACTAAAATGCATCAACGCTTAACTAACATGGGAGATCATGTATATGTTAAATCAAGCTAAAGGGTGGATTACATCCTTAACAGACCTAGCACTGACGCTTTTAGCACTAGCTATAGCGCTATCACTACTAGTAGGTGCTGGTAACATGGCTTTTTTCGGCAACGTGGTTGGTAATATAACCGATTTAGTTGCTACCCTAGGTCGTAGCGGCCTATCTGGGCTTATAGCCGTTGGTATAATTCTTTGGCTATTTGGAAAAAAGTAAGAATTGTTTAAAGTATCTAGACATATATTTTATATGGATAGGTAGAATTTAAATTTATACGCTCTGTTTTCTGGTATGTTTTTGAAAACAGAGCGTAAAGTTTGGAAAAAATTAAATGGAAAGCAAGCTGAAAGATCTTACAGAATGCATAAGACAGATTAGTAAATTCATATGGAAAATTACAGAATTGGCGTTTGCTATAGCTATGGCAGGCTTGGTGGCTTTCCTTCTTTTAGGAGGGGGAGCTGGATCATTTCCTAGATCAGTTGCAAATAACTTTACTAGTCTAACTTCTTCCATTGGTGGAGAAGGACTTACGGCAATTCTAGCAGCTGTAGTTTTCGTATTAATAGCTAGAAGTATAAAAAATAATAAATAAACATAATTTATATTTTCATATAAATTGACTTTTGTAATTATTAGGTTTAAGCCTCCTTCTAATATTTTTTAGAGGATAATTATGAAAGTACTTAAATCTCTCAAAAGTGCCAAAACAAGAGATAAAGATTGTAAAATTGTAAAGAGGCGTGGCCGAGTATTTGTAATAAACAAAAAAAACCCGAGACTTAAAGCAAAGCAAGCTTAGTAAAAAATCTTTATTTTGTTATTAGTATTGCTCTAAAATCGTTTACGTTGGTTTTAGTAGGACCTGTTATTACTAGATCGTTCAATTTTGCAAAATAACTATAAGAATCATTTCTATGCAAGTAATCTTTTGCATTCATCCCAAGGTCTAGCCCTCTTTTTATTGTGCTTGGAAATATTAATGACCCAGCATTCAATTCCACTCCATCTATTCCATCAGTATCACAAGCTATAGCAAAAATATTTCTTTGTGAATTCAATGATATAGCTAAAGATAATAAGAACTGGC
>CAZNVN010000013.1:25009-28192 GCA_964576635.1 uncultured Rhodospirillaceae bacterium | reverse complement strand
CTTCAGAAAGATCTAAAATACTTAATCTTGAATGTACTAGATAACTGTAATCATCTATCCATTTGCCTTGCTGATTAGGTCCTCTTGGATACAGGTTTTCATGCGCTTTTTTCATTGCTCTATGAAGTTTATCGTCTATTATCATTCCATCAAAATTGATTATTCCTGCAAAACCACACATATGAATTATTAGCTATTATCCATTAGTTTGATATAAATTTTGTTATATGCTTCTAGCATTCTAGATCTAGAAAAATTATGAATTATTCGATTTCTTACTGCATACTTCTTGGCTTCTAGTTTTTGTTTACTCATGGTTACGACTTTATCAATAGCATTTGTAAGGGCTATAACATCTTGTGGTTTTATTAAAATTCCAGTATGTCCAATTATTTTTTCTGAGTCACCAACCTTTGTCGCAATAGGAACAAGCCCTGAAGACATTCCCTCTGCTATAGCATTTGAAAACCCTTCGCCAAATGCTGACGAAGATATTATAGAGTCTGCTCCTGGATAAATCTCTTCTACATTTTTGCACTGCCCCAAAGAGATAACCCCTTTCGTTTCTGTCAAACTATTTGTTTTATTGCCTATTAAAAATAATGTAACATCATTATGAATTTTTTGAGCTTGAGAAAATGCACTCAGGAGAGTTGAATGGTCCTTCATGGGATCTACTCTCGCTACACACACGAAAACTTTTGTAGAATTTTTTATTTTCCAACGTTTTCTAAAAGTTTCCCTAAGAAAAGAGTCCGGTTTAAATTTATCAGTATTAATACCGTTGTTTACAATTTTAAATTTTTTATTTTTAAAACCCAATTTTTTATGAAATGTTTCTCCAACCGCAGAATTACTAACTATAGTATTTGGAACAAAGGAAAAAAATTTACAAGCCTTTATTACCATTTTTAATTGCCACGTGTAATATTTGGTATCCATATTTGAACATCTTATTCCCCAAACTAAAGGTATATTTTTGTTTTTTCCAAATTGTCTCAGAAGGACTTCCAGAAGACTCGCATGATACATCCATGTATGAATAATATGTGGTTTAAAAATTTCTATTGTTCTTTTTAGTTTAGAAAAAGCTCTAGGGTCTGGAATTCCTTTTTTCATTCCTAGACTAAAAACACGATTTTTATCTTTTAAAAAATTATCACTCCAGCTTTCTCTTTGCATTAATTGACATATACCGTGGTTATTATTATCTTGTGTAAGCTCTAGCAATTGTCGCTCTGCACCTCCCATTCCTAAACTGGAAATAATATGAAGAACCTTAATATTTTTTATTTGCATGAATGATTCTTCTCATAAATTCAGAAGCTTTTTTGCTATATTGCAAATGAGTATTATATTTTGAAAGAATAGTTGGTCTTAAAACAGGTTTTTTATAATCTTCCCTAACTGGTAAATTTAATAACAAGTCATGAATTTCCTTCAAATTATTACAAAACATTAAGCTATTACTTGAAACTTGTGACTTGATTTCTTCAAGACCTACTACTGCTTTTGTAGTAATCACTGGAGTTCCTAAATATAATGATTCTAGAGCTACATTTGGTAAGCCCTCCCACCTAGAAGGTAAAACCAAATAATCTGCTCCAGCCATGTAGGAGTACGGAGCTTCAATATGACCCAGAAAGCTTATCTTATCCTTAATATTGTTTTTATTAATAATTTCTATCAGGCGCTTTATTTCCTCACCATCTCCTATAATTGTTAAATGAATATTAGGTATATCTTTTAAAACTGGTAATAAACGATCAAGCCCTTTTTGATAAACCAAACGACCAACATAAACTAACCTTAGTCCGTTTCCTTCATATCTTTCAATTTTTTTAAAATTATTAATTTTTTTTATATTTATAGGATTTGATATAATACATATTTTATTTTGATTTATACCCTTCGAAATTAATTCTTTTTTCATAGCGGCAGAACTAGAAATTACTCCATCAATTTTTGGCATATATATATTATAAAGATTTCTCATAATAAAAGAAAAAGGACTATGCAACAAAGAAATAGAAGGCATATTAGGTTCTCTGGAAATTATTAAGATGTCCCTATGAAAAAATTTTTTAAAAATTAATAATAAAATAGTTATATGTGGAAAGGTAGAAAAAATTATTACTGGATTTATAGTATTGATTCTTTTTATTAAAGTAAGCAAAGCGTACCTAAATTTTGAAGCTCCTATATCAGTAATTCTATTCTTATGAAGACTACAATGCAAAGGACCAGTAGTATTTTGCATTATTAAATAAGGATCAAAGATATTTTCATTTATATTTTCGACTAGACTAATAACTACTCTCTCTGCGCCCCCTCCTGAAAAAGATGGTAATATAAATGATATAGGTAACCGCTTCATTTAATTAATTTTTTATTAAAACCCACATAGATTCATCTTCTAGTTGCAATAAAAAGCCATTGCTTAAAAAAAATTTATATGAATTAATATTATTTTTTTTTACAAAAGCTCTTAGGGGTTTCAAACCAGTTTCTCTTTGCGCTAAATACAAAGCCTTTTTCGCTATCCCTTTTCTTCTTTCATTACTCTCAACATATATATCCACATCAAAATACTTTTCTATTTTTTTTTGAAACCTAATTTGTCCTAGGGGTTTTCTCTTTTCATTAAGAATAATCCATATGTAGGTACCTAAATCATTCAATCTTTCCAAAAACCACTTCTTATGTTTTGATAAAAGAATTTTATTCTTAGTTTCTATCTTTGTTGATAGAGAATCATACTGATTTACCCATTCTAATAAAACAAGCTCATCTGCCAATGTTGCTTTTCTAATACTAATCAAATATTCTTCCAGCAGAACATTAATTACCTTACCTTAAAAGTTTTTTGGACATAATCACCTTTTAAAAAATTTTTAGGATTGTCACTATTAATTTTCTTTTTAAAAGTTTTTACTGCTTTTTCAAACTTTTTTGTAGTTTCATTAAAAGTACTAGTTTGAGTATGCGAATAACACAAATTTAGTGTTCCTCCAATTAACAAACCAAACCTTAATAATTCCTGTCTAAATAAACTATCTACCAACCGGTTATCAACATGAGATTGTTTTATTAAAACTTGAGGCCACCAATCTATATTAGATATAGCTAAAAAATCAGATACACCAGTATCTTCAATTATATTGTTCATTGAATTAATTAATT
>CAZNVN010000013.1:0-24999 GCA_964576635.1 uncultured Rhodospirillaceae bacterium | reverse complement strand
ATGTATTTTAATTTTCTCTATTGTATTTAATCTCTGCATCTTTTTTATAGTAGCAATAGCTGCTGCCAAAGAAATAGTATCTCCTCCAAATGTAGTAGAAAAAAATATATCCTGCATTAATTGCATTACTTCTTTTTTTCCAACTAGTGCTGATAAAGGGTAACCATTTGCCATTCCTTTTCCAAAACATGCAATATCAGGCAAAACACCAAAAACAGACTGTGCACCACCAATATCTATTCTAAACCCACTTATAACTTCATCATAAATTAATAGAATTTTTTCCTTATTACAAATTTGTCTGACATCCTTTAAAAAACTTTTGTTAGTAGGAATAAGCCCGGCAGGTTCTAAAATGACTGCTGCAAATTTTGAAGGATACTTTTTTAACAAAACTTTCAAACTTTCAATATCATTAAAAATGAACTTTTTAGTGAGATTTTTTGTAGCCTTTGGTACTCCTAAATCTCTTGTAGAGCTACCTATATACCAGTCGTGCCAGCCATGATAACCTGAAGCTGCTATTAAATTTTTTCCAGTGAATGCGCGAGCAATTCTTATAGCTGCGGTAGTGACATCAGAACCATTTTTTCCAAACCTAACCATTTCCGCACAAGGTATTATTTCAATAAGTTTTTCTGAAAGTATGGTTTCTAGTTTTGAAGGCAATGAAAAAATAGGGCCTTTGTTAATTTGCCTAATTACTGCTTCATCTACATCTACATCACAATAGCCGAGAGTTATTGGCAATAAACCTAATACATAATCTACAAAATGATTTCCATCTATATCAACAATCTTGCCACCATAACCTCTCTCTATAAACAATGGAGATGCTCCTTTAGGCCACTGCATAAAGCTTTTAGAGAAAGTTTGACTGCCTAATGGAACAGAATTTATAGCTCTTTTAAAAAAAATATTACTTTTTTTATAACGCTTACTGATATTATCCCCGTTATGGTTAGATCCTTCATTTATTTTTATGCTTTGATTTTTGATTTGAATAAAAGGATGCTTCATTAAGAAAGCTAAAATTTCTTGCCAAGTCGACAAAGGGTGCAAAGTTTTAAATATTTCTCTCAGTACATGTAAATCCCTCTCTTCATCTAGTGTCCATCTTAAATAACTAAAATCAGCGACGTATTCTAAAGATGCCTTCTTAAAAGTTCCAGTTTTAAATAATTTTTTACTCTTACCATGAATATAGGGGGTTACATGTTCTTTAGAATAAGAGTCTCTCACATTTTTATAAGTTGAATACAAACTCGAAGCAGTAAATACTTCAACGTCTAAGCCATCAGGATAAGTCCGTTTTAAAGTATTTGATGCATAGTCGGCTTTTTTTAAAATTAATAATTCTATCGTTTGATCAATAATGAAAGGATCTATTAAAGGACAATCTCCTGTTAAACGGATAATAATTTCAGCTTTTTCTTTTTTAGATATTTCATAAAATCTAGATAAAACATTTCTTTCATCTCCTCTATATAGACATATTTTTTTTTCTTTATTTACTAAGCTTGCTAATGAGTCATCTTCCCGAGACAAACTAGTGGCAATATATATTTTACTAATTAATTTTGATAATTTTACTCTTTCAATCATTCTCAAAATAGAAGGCTTACCTCCTAAATCTAATAAGGCCTTATTCGGCAATCTGCTAGATCCCATTCTTGTTTGAATAATTGCGATTATTTTATACTTTTTCTTCATACACTCTTTAAGTTTTACACCTTAGAAACAATAAATGTATATCTATAAATTTTACATACTAAAAACTATTTCCAAGAGAACAAATTTGTTAAATTTTTTACTGTATGTGTTTGTATTAAGTTCATTCTATTACCAGAGCCAGGGTAGCCTAGAGCAGTAACTAGAATTAGATCATCATTAAGAATCTCTTTATTCTTCCAGAGATGAAATAAACATTTTGGTATATGTTCAAGATTATCTTTATAGAAACGAGTATCACAAAAAACTCCCTTAGTACCTGACAAAATATTTAAGGCCCTGGATACCTTTTTATCATTACTTACTGCAATAATAGGCTGTGATAACATTTGACTAGACACTATTCTAGCAGCATAGCCAGACATCGTTATAGCAATTACCTTGGTTATAGGTAATTTTGAACAAAGACTAGCTATTGCCTCACCCATAGCCGAAGATGATGTTTCTTTACTAAATTTCTTATATCTAATATTTTTATTTGTAATTACAGCCGAAGATATGTTTGACATAACTTTAATAGCTTCTGTGGGGAAATTACCGACAGCAGTTTCTCCTGATAACATTGTTGCACTGGCACCATCAAGTATGGAATTCGATATATCCAAAACTTCTGCTTTTGTAGGAAAAGGATTAGTAATCATATTATCTAACATCTCTGTCGCCACTATTACTGGAGTACAACTTAAATTGGCTTTTTTAATAATATTTTTTTGGTTGATTGCTAAATTTTCAATATTTGTTTCGGTAGAAAGATCCCCTCTATCAATCATGATAGCATCTGCTTCTTTTATGATATCATCAAGATTATCTAGTCCTTTTTGGTTTTCTATTTTTGCCACAATATAGGGGCTATGACTACCAATAAGATTTCTTATTTTTTTAATATGCATAGGAGATTCCACAAAGCTTATTCCAAGAAAATCCACTTCCTTAGACTTAGCAAATTCTATCATTCTAATATCTCTGTTCGTTATTAATGGACCTCCTATATTAATGTGAGGAACATTTATTCCTTTTGAACTTTTTAAAACTCCTTTTGTCTTAGCCTTTACATAAATATCTCTACCCACTACTTTATTAACCAAAAATTTTAAAGTCCCATCATCAGCAAATACTTCGTCTCCTTTAGATATGTATTTATGCAACAAATTATTTGTAATAGAGACCTTATTTTCTCCATTATACCCACTACTAGTGGTTAATATAACTTCATCAGATATAGAAAATCTTGGTTCATGTTTTAAACTTGCTGTTCTTATTTTTTTTCCTGGAATATCAATTAGAATTGGAAAGTCTGGCAGCACTTTTCTGATTAACTTAATAGTGTTAGAATGCCATTCTAAAGTATTATGTGACCCATTTAATCTAGCTATTGACATTCCTGCCTTATACATCATTCTCAATTTTTTTGAATTTGCTGTTTGGGGACCTATAGTAGCTACTATCTTTGTTCTTTGTATTTTATTAGTCTTCCTCATTGATAAATATTTCCTTATTAATTATTGATTGTACTATTTCAGGACGCATAAATCTTTTACTTATCGGTTCACTGTTTTTCAGTGCAGTCCTGATTTTGGTGCCACTAACAGGAATTCTATCTTTAACTGATTGACAGACATTATCCGTACTTATTTTATCACACTTTGCACAATAAAACGGTCCTCTAATTTTAATAATTTTTATTTTAAGCTCCTTCATATTCCCCATAATAATTTCCTACTCCTGCTTGATCCCTTCCCACTAAAAAGTGAGTACAACCATAATTTTTCCTTATTATGGCGTGAAATACTGCTTCTCTTGGTCCCGCATATCTCATTGATGTGGTTAATACACCTAATATTACTCTATCTTTAGGTAAAAATTTATCTAATAATAAGCTATAACTGGTCATGATTGCTTCCGGTAAAAAATCACCTTTCTTTTTCTTACCTATTAAAGGTTGAATAAAAAGGCCGTCAACTTCTTGGAGTGCAAGGTGTAAGATATGTTCATGAGCTCTGTGTGGAACATTTCTTGTTTGAAATCCTGCTACATTTTTTAATCCCAACATTCTAATGTTTTTTTTAACTTTTTCAGGACTTATTTCGTATGATGAGTAATTATTTTTCACTTTTTGAATAAACTTTATAGGACCTCCAACAAAATATTCTCCGCTAGAAACTAACATTTTATAACCGGGATGATTAGTATCATTAGTACCAAACAATAATTTAATTATTTTTTTAAAATCTGGTTTAAACACACTTTTAGGAACCATAGTAGCAACCTCAAGATTTTTAAAATATAAATGAATTTTTGAAGCTTGATTTATATTTTTTGCTTCGTCATTTAAAATAGGCAAAATGACAGGAAGTGGAAAAAGCTCACCGCTAGATAATCTCATTTTATTAACTACAGAATAAAAATCCTCTTTAGTCATAAAGCCTTTTAATGGTTTATAGGCACCAATTCCAATTTTTTCTAGTTCCATATAACTATTTAAATTTATATTAATTTTCAATTTATACTATTTCTATATTTCTAAATAACAATACATTTTTAGTTATAAGACCTATTATCTCACTGATAGATTTTTTTTCATCAATATTAATAATTAGGTTAGATTTTTCCGGTTCATGCCATGGTATATCAATACCAACTATATTTTTTTCTTTTCCAATCTTATATTTTTTATAAATACCTTTTGGATCTCTTTTTTTTACTAAATCTATGGAAGCATCTAAATATATTTCATAATATTCAGAAAAATTTTCTCTATTCCAGGCCATTAAGGAGGGGTTAGAATATAAGGCAGAGGCAATTATTATTTGATTTTGATTTTCTAAAAAAAGGCATAATTTTTGCAATCTTTTTATCTGTACTATTCTATCCTTTTCTTCATATCCTAAATCATCCCTATATAATTTTCTAATGGCATCTCCATCTATATTAATTAAATTAGGTATAACTTTTTTATATTTTTTAATTAAGAAGTTTGCAATAGTAGTTTTACCTGCACCTGATATACCTGTAATCCATATCACCATTTTAAAATATATCCCATTTTTATAATCATTTAATAAAGAATATTAATATAGGTTTTTCCAAAATATTGGTTGTAATTTTTTAATTGTTTTTATTACCCTCTTACCTATAATTTTTTCAGTTTCTGAGACAGGAATTGTTGTTTTTATTGAAGATTTTCTTATGTATAAAATATTATTCAGAGTGATCTCTTTATCAGAATTTATATCATTTTTTGCAACAATAATTCTTCTCATCCATTTTTTGTTTTCTTTCTCTATAGGAGATATTGAAAAAAAATTTTTATTTAGCATCTTTTCGGCTGATCTTACTTTCTTAACCATAGTACTAAATTCATCTGGATTTAGAGAAATATTGTGATCAAAACTTTTCCTAGATTTATCTAAAGTGAAGTGCTTTTCTATCATACAACTTCCCAAAGCAATAGAAGTTGTTACAGCTAAATCTCCTAAAGTATGGTCAGAATATCCTATAAATGAGCCATAAATTTTTCTTAATTTTTCAATAAAAAATAAATTTGCTTGTGCAGGGGGCGTGGGATAAGCAGAAACGCAATGCAATAATATTATTTTACTATTCTTATTATTTTTAATAGCTCTAACAGCATGATCTATTTCTTTAAGATCTGCCGTTCCAGTTGAGATTATAACTGGTTTTTTCATTAAAGATATTTCTTTTATTAAGGGAATGTGACTTATGAGACCAGAAGAAATTTTATATGCATTTGGTTTGAGCTTTTTAATCCATTCAAGAGTCTTAAAATCACCTACAGTAGTTATAGGTTCTATTTTAAGACTTCTAGAATAATCAAACATTTTTTTTGTTTGTTCAGGAGTTAACCAAGCTTCCTGAAATAATTTATAACTTGGAGAGTCACTAGCATAATTTTGTTCCGGATCCATCGTCTGAAGTTTTATTGCATCAGCGCCTGCAGATGCTGCTTCTTTTATCATTCTCATACATATGTCAGGATCACCTTCATGGTTAATACCAATTTCTGCAATAATATATACGGGATGATCGTACCCAATACTCTTTTTTCCTATTTTTATATTACTTTTATGCATAACCAATCATTAGATAAAATTTATTTCTTTTTATATTTGAGTTTTTTTAGTTGTTCTGCACTTTTTATTGCACAATAAGCCATCCACAAATGACGCTGGTTAGAACTCTTAGATTCAGCTAGTAAAAAATCTTTACTAGATTCTTTAAATTTTTCATTGGAAAAAAAATTGCTACTTTCTAACTCTTCTCGCATTTTTAATTTTTTACTAATAATTGTATTCTTCCACACAGGTTGTGCAAAGCCATATTTTTTTCTAAATGCAATTTTTTTTCCTATATGTCTCTCTACTATTTTACGGAGTATATATTTTGTATTATTGTTTTTATATCTCCACTCTATTGGAGTAGCTATCATCATATTAACTATTGACAAAGCTTGAAAAGGAACTCTCGGTTCTACAGAATGAGTCATAGCTCCTCTATCAATTCTTATATTAAAATGATCAGGTAAACTGTATGAGGCGTATGATAATGCGATCCTTTGAGAAACGTCCAAGTCATGTATCAAATTTATATATCTTTCTGGAATAGTACCAAATTTTCTTTTAGGTACATTTAAATTTTTAAAATCAAAAATATTTTCTAAAATATTTTTGGATGTCCCCCCATGAATTGTATTAAAATAAAAAGGATTAAAACTATAATTACATATATTAAATTTTCTTTTTACATCATGAATTACTAATTTTAATAAATTATTTTCATTTTTAGATTTATTTAAATTTAATTTTATTGAATCTTCACACAAATTTTTATCTATTTCATACCCACCTATTAAATCATCTGGACCGTCAGACAAAAGAAGAACTTTCCTACCTAATTCTCTATTAAATTGTGCTAACATAGAAAAACTAGGAAGACCCTCACAAAAAATACCATCAAAACTGTTTTTTGCTGCCTTAATATAGTTTTCAACTGGATCCATATCAAACATAGAAAAATCTTTATGCTGATTACTTATATAATTAGAAGATATTTTACTTGCTTCGTGTTCGTTTATAATATCGCCCTCTCTTAAGGGAGGGAGATCCGTACTATGAGCATAAATAGTTTTTATCTTTTGCTTAGAATAATTACTCGAAAATATTCCAATTAAAGCACTATCTATTCCACCTGAAAGAGTACAACTAAAGCCAACTTCTTCAGGAACACGATATTTTATAGATTTGTATAAATTTTCCTCATAAGCATCTAAAACTTTCTTTTCTGTAGGATTTGAATTAAAAAAATCAACCCACTTTTCAAAGTTGAATTTTTGTATAAAATCTTTATTTATTTTTTTAGTTATTAAATTTAAAAGTATGGCCTCTCCACCTTCTAATCTATTTATATTTTGTACTATAGTTTTTCCTGGAGCAGCTGCCCTATATTTAAAAGCTGAATATATTTGACTATAATCAATAGAAACTGGCTTTTGCAAAACTGCTAAAATCGGTGCAATTTCTGAACAAAAAATTAGTTCTTGATCATCAAAATAATAAAATAAACTTTTTTCACCAATCAAATCTCTATTTAATATTAATTTGTTATTGACCTTATCAAAGAATGCGAATGCAAAAAAACCATCTATCTTATTAACAAACTCTATTCCTTCCTTTTCTAATCCCTCTGCCATGATTTCTGTATCAGATTTAGTTTTAAGGATAATTCCCTTAGAGGAAAGATAATTTGCTAACTCTCTATAATTATATATTTCACCATTATAAGTTAATAAGCTTTTTTTAGAATTAGTTGAATAAGGTACAGAAAATTTATTACTTGGATCTACTATAGATAATCTAGTATTAATCAACGCAATTTGTTTTTCTACTGAAATCCATACTCCATCATAATCAGGACCTCTATGATTCATCATTTTAGCCATTAAAGAAGCTCTACTTCTTATATCGTAAAGTGGTCTAGAATTTAGACTGACTATTCCTGCAATTCCGCACATGATTTTTTTTCACCTGTCTAATTAAGTTAGTGTGGTTTATGATTATATTTAAAAAGTTCATCTATATGATTAGCTGCACGTAAACCGCTCGTACCTTTGGGTCCCAATAAATAATTTTCATTTAATTCTTCTCTCGCTTCTTTTTTTCTATGCCATTTTTCTATTAATTCTTTTTTGGAAAGATTTAAAATAACCTTAAGTTTTTTATCCCAATCTAAATGATCCATATCTACAAGAAAGAAAGCTTCTTTAAATAAATTTTCTATTTTATCATTTTGCAGCTTCAAACAAATAGAAGACCTCAGAAATATCAGAGGTACTTCATTAATAATACACCAGCTAAGAGTGCTGGAGTTTGAATCTGTAACTATTATATCTGCAGCAGATCTTATATATCTGAAATCTGAATAATCTGTAAAAATAATATTTGATGACAATTGACTATTAGAAGAGCATGGAGGTTGGTGTAACATTCTTTGAGTAGGATATGATTTATATATAACTGTTTTATTAATATTATTATAAACTTTCTCTAAAAGAATTTTATCCTTATTAAATAAATAGGATTCAACCGGATCATCAGAAAGGTTTCTAATATTACCTCCATATACTAATCCTGACACGTGAATAACAACTTCCTCTTTATTATTTTTTATTTTGAATCTCCTTCTTGCTATTAATCGTTGTATCGAAGGAAAAAAAATATTCTTTTTCTGATCAGATTCACCCATCACAAAAACCTTATTATCAATGCTATCTTTGTGTCTAATATTTGATGCTTCAAATTCTTGCTTTGCTGCATTACTGCATACCATTAAAAGATTGCAGGTGGTTGACTCCAATTGATGAGTATATTTACTACTAGAAAAATTAATACCTGTAGTTAATCCATGCTCAAAACCTATCAAAAAAAGATTATACTTTTTGCATAAGTAAAATAATTGATTTGCTATAGGGCCATAAAAACCTGCTGTTATTATGAATTTAGTTTCAAACTTTTTGCTTTTAAAAAAGTCGTTTAATTGTCTAACATCTTCTGATAATTGATTCAGTCCTAAGGTTATATGCTTAATAAAAAGTTTTTTTTGTGCCTCTGCTTGTTCAACTTTGAAATCAATAAAATTTAAATACTTTAAAATTATAGAACCTAGATCTCGTTCTATATCTTCTTTTCTTAGAAAGATATTTTCTTTTAAAATTGATTCTGTAGGAAATTTAATTTTTTCTAACTTGTATCCTTTGATCTGCAACCAAGGTATTGTTTCACGTAATGACTCACATTTTCTTGCATAATAAATTTTCTTTTTTCCAGATAAAAAATAATTAAGAAATTTAAATAAATTATAAAAAATAAACGCTTTAGGCCAAATTACAGTCCTCAATAAAAAATTTTTCTCCCTAGTATCATTAAACCCTTTTGGAATATCTACATTTATATATTCTATAGAAAATGGAAGTTTGGCGAAAAAACCTAATTCTGCTAAAAATTTAAATGGATTAGCAAATCTATAAATATTCCATGGCATAGTAGGATCAAAATCTACAGTTTTAGGTATTACGAGTTTTATGCTAGTTACATCTTGATTTTTAAGAAAGAGTGCCATCATTATAGCTCTTTGAATAACAGACTGAAAGAGCCCCCTAACAACTAAATAAAGACCAATCTTATCTGTATAATAATTATACCTTTCTTTATATTTTTTAGCCTTAATACTGTTTTCTATTTCTTCGGATAAGTCCAAGACTAGTTGTCCTATCTCTGAACCCTTCTCTTGCTTCAAATATATAGAAATATCCTCTATATTATTTTTAGTTAGAGTATCATTTGCTAAAAGTGGATTGTCAGTTATTATAGAGTCTTGTCTAAAATCTATATTTTTTAATACGAGTTTATACGCTTCTAAAGTATCAACATAAATTATATTTTTTCCACTACTATTCAATTATTCATTTGACCTATTTATTTAAAGAAAGAGATAAATTTATTTTTCACTCACAACTAGATATTAAAACTTATTATTCTAGTGATACCAAACATGATTTACCTACTTTTTATGCCACAATATATAAATTCTTCTGTACAATTATTCATAATTAAACTTTTAGAAACCCCTTCATCTATTGAAGTAAAATGTTGAGCAAAAATGTCTCTGAAAATATCTGGTTTATCAGGACAAAAACATTTTATTTCATCCTGATTTTTTTCTTTCCCTGAATTTACATAAATATGATTTCCTATATTTTTACCATCTATAGCAAACTGACTATTATTCGAATTTACATCACTTATAATTTTGGCATTTGGCTTCATAATTCTACATATTTCTTTTAAAACTAAATTGATGCGGTCATAATTTCCTAATAACGAAATAACACTGATTATTATAGCATAATCAAAAGTTTCATCCTCAAAAGGCAATTTTTTAGCATTTTCTTTTAATCTCAAAAGAGATACTTTGGGCTTTAAATGTTTTATGGTTTCCAATTTTTTATTTGTTGATTTTATAGCACCATTAGTTGCATCAACACCATTTATCTCATACCCACATTTTGCCAAATGTAAAGTATTAACACCGCTCCCAAATCCATACTCAATTAATTTGCCTGGCTTGTTATTAAAAAACCATTTCTCTAGTCTAACTAATTCTATATTAGGATAATTTTTTTCTGACCCTTTCGCATATTCTTTTTCCCACCTATGTCTTACTGATTCATCTACTAAAGTCGTCATATTTTACAATTCCTAAAAACCTAATTTTTTATCTACAATATTAATTAATGGAAGCTTTAATATAAAATTTTCTAGATTTGTTTTTAATACTTCTAGAGATCTTTCACGATTATAATCCGAAGGACCGGCAATATGCGGTGTAATAATAATTTTAATATTCTTTCTCAAACTATGATTCTTTGATAAAGGCTCGGGATCCGTCACATCTAATCCCACTCCATAAAATTTATCCTTTCTAACAAATTTCACCAAAGCACTAGTATCTACAACCTTGCCTCTGGAAATATTAATGAAAATAACATTTTTTTTCATTTTATTGAAAAGGTGACTACTAAAAAAGTGATGGTTTTTAAGAGTATAAGGTAATGCACATATCACTACATCTGCATTTTTAATTACTTTACTAATGTTCTGACTATAAATAAACTCATCAACATATGAATTAAGAGGTACTAAATTTTGATCCACACCTACAATATTCATCCCAAAAGAAGATAATTTTTCTGCAACTAAACTACCTATCCCTCCCATTCCTACTATTAAAGCGGTTTTTTTTCTTAATTCTATCGGACGAGGCATATTTGTAATTTTGTTCTTAAACACATAGTTCAAATTTCTAGAAATAGATAACAACAGAGCTATTGCATGATCTGATACCTCAGGTCCTTGTATAATTTTTCCATTAGTTAAAATTATTTTTGAATCAACAAATTCAGGAAAAAGATACTCTTCACATCCAGCTCCTCCTATATGAACCCATTCTAGTGAATCTGATGCTTTTGATAATAAATTTTTTGTAAACAAATTTCTAGGGCAATTTATAAGAGCATTACAATCAAGAATATGTTTTTCAATCTCAGTTAAAATATCATTACAAAATACTATATTTGTATAATTATTATATTTTTTTTTAAAATCCAATAGCGATTTTTTTAAAAGACCTCTTGATGTAATAATTAAAATTTTCTTCTTCATATTATTCCAAATTAATACAATGATGAATAAGGGTAAATAGTTTTTCCGAATGGGACTTTAATATCAATTAAATCATCTTTTTTATCTAAAGCTATCATATCATCAATAAAATTGCTCCCCGCCGCAAGTGAAACTGCCAAACTTCCACTTGGTCTTGGATTGATCTCCAATAACTGAGGCTTACCTTTTTTATTAATCATAAAATCACAATCATACAACCAAGAAAGGCTAAAAGCTTTTACTAATTTATCAGCCAAAGAATATAATTCATCATGTTTTTCTATTATATGTCCTTCATTAGGGATAGATGGATTAAGCCTTCTTCTCACCAAAGACCTAACTAGAATTCCATCTTTAGCTAATATATCAATATCATAAATTGGTTCTTCTAGCTTTTCCATAATTATCAATGGATACAAGTTATCATATAGTCTTATTTTAGAGTCTAAAAAAAATTCTAATGAATACTTAACATCTATACTTTTATTAGTAATTTTATTTACATTTCTACCTCCTCTTCCAAATGAGGGCTTAATTATTATTTCTTGACAAGTTTTTAACATTGCTGCAGCAATTTCTTCCAGGTCATTTGCAGAATTTACTTGTTCATATTTAGGAACAGAAATATTTTTTTCTTTCATAAATTTATATGTGTTTAATTTATTAGATATTATTTTCAGTATATCGTATTCAGCACAAGCCAATTTACAGTTCAATCCTTCAATAATTCTTCTATTTTTAGATAAATTTAAAGCTTCTTCATCGGAACAAGGTATTACAAGATTTACATTATATTGGTCTACAATATTTGCAATTTTATAAGAATAATTTTCATCAAAACCATTTGGTACCACCTTAAATTTATTGGAAAAAATCTCTGCTTGAGCTGACTTCTTAGCATCTACAGCCACAATCTTTATATCATATCTGCTCTGATTAAAAATTCTTCTCCTTAATTCTGCAGATAATCCCCCGCCGGAAGAAGTAAACATTATGGTATAATTGTTCATTATCTTGAAAACCAAAACTCAAAAACTATAACAAAATAATTGATGTTATCATTCATTTATCTTCCAGTTTTTAAGCAGTTCCATATCATATTCTTCATTTTCACAGCTAACAAAAATTTTATCAGAAAAGCATATATTACCTTGATTTTTATGGATAAAATAATTTTTAATCTTGGATTCTATCTGGAATCCTCCATTCAAATAAGCATTAAGGGATGCGATATTTAAAGAATCTATACTAGCTATAAATTTTCTTATTCCCCCATCTATAAAACCTATTTTTACAGCCTCTCTAATTGCCGAAGTTGCTAATCCTCTGCCCCAATAATTTTTATCTCCTAAAACCGTTACTAAATCAGAGACCCCATCTTCTCTCCTTATAGGACCTATTTTAATGTTGCCTATATGCAAATCAGTAACAGAGTAGCATATTGCCAGCAAGTAATATCTCCCAGTATTTATTCCTACCTCTAGATAAGATTTAGATTCTTTTGCAGTTATGTTTCTAGACTCTAAAAATTTAGTAACTTTTTTATCAGTAAACCAAGAAATATATCTTTTATTTATATCTTTTTCTTCTAAAGGTCTTAAATAAATATTACCTGATTTTTTATTTTGCATAAATCTAACTCAAATTATTTTTTTAAAATTGTTTTTAGTTTATTAGATATATATATTATGTCCTGTTTCTTAAGCTGATTATATAAAGGAATACTAAGAGATTTATTATAGTAACGTATCGCATTTGGAAGAATTTTTGAACCCAACAATTTATAATAAGGTTGTAAAAATAAAGGTATATAGTGAACTTGAGAGCCTATACTTTTATCTTGTAATTCTTTCATAACCACCGCTCTAGATTTACCTACTTCTGTAAAATCCACTGAAACAGAATATAAATGCCAAGCATGAGATTTTAAGTTTTGGGGAATAGAGGGCAAAGATAAGTTTTTAATATTACTTAACTGATCATTATACAAAGATATTATTTTTCTTCTTTTTTCTAAAGTTTTAGACAATTTTTTTAACTGTCCTATTCCCAATGCACAACTTATCTCATCAGCCCTATAATTATATCCAAGCTCCTTCATTTCATAATACCAATTAGCTTCTTTTTCCGGTTGAAATTCCATCTTATCTTCACTTTTAATCATCCCATGATTAAGCTTTAACCTAATTATTTCTGCTATATTGTCATTATTTGTTGTTACGCAACCTCCTTCTCCCATAGCAATATGTTTTATAGCATGGAAACTAAATGCAGAAGCTACACTATACTTACAAGACCCTACAGGATGGTTTTTTCCTTGGTTATCATAGTAAAAAGCACCTGCTGCGTGACAACAATCTTCAACTAATAGACATCCATGTTTTGAGGCAACTTTGGAAATTTCTTTCATATCGCAAACTCTTCCTCCTAAGTGGACAACACAAATAACCTTAATACGTGTTTTTGTCTTTCTTAATGCTTCATCTATTGTATCTGCTGTTAATAATCCTGTATTTCTATCCACGTCTGCGAAAACTACCGGAGCATTACACATTCTAGCAGCATTAGCAGTAGATAAAAACGTTATAGGGCTAGTTAAGAGACCGTTTTCTTCATTTAAACCTAATGAATTATAAATTAAGTGTAGTGCAGAAGTCCCCGAGCTACATACAATAGAATCTTTTACTTTAAATCTTCTACTCAAAGCTGATTCAAAGTTTTTAATCATTGGTCCTTGTGCTAAATATTGACTATTCAATACATTAAGTACTAATTTGTAATCATTTTTAGAAATTTCTGCTTTTATATAGGGATATTTTATCACTTTAAATCATTTTTGACATAGTTGATGCAACTCTTGAAGCTCCTAGTCCATCTACTATCATTTTTGAACTTATTTTCATTTTTTTTAAAATGGCTCTATTCGACAAAAGAAAGTAAATGTTTTTATACAAAGATGAAACTTTGTTATCTGATTGTATGCCGCATCCTAATCTTTCCCATTCACTAATAATAGGTTTGTGAAGTTTATTCTGCGAAACTAATATTGTGGGCAAACCAAATACCATGCGCTCAAGATGAGATTGACCAGGAGCACCAATTGCTAGCGAACTTTTTAAGTATAGAGCCCTCATGTCATCAGGGTTAATTAAGATTTCATAATCTTTTTTTGAACTAGTTAATGATCTTACGTCAACTTTTAGTGGTGACTTTTTTCCTAGCACTATCAGAATTTTAATTTTATAAGAACTATTTCTTAGTATTTTATTTAGAGATTTTATAGCTGTTACTGTCACTCTAGCTTTATCTATAGATCCCATGGAAACAAGAATATTAAATTCTTTTTTACTGTAATCCTTGATTTTTACACCTTCTTTATAATTTTTACTAATTAGTGAGTATTTTAATCCTCCTAAAAAATTCTTGTTTTTACTTATATTATATGAAACTGGATGTGGATAAATAGTAAGATCAGCATTTACTTTTTTAAGTGAATCCGAAATAACTACCAAGGGAATATCTTTTTTTATCTTCAAATGCTCATTATTTGATATCATATAACTGTCTAATAAAACCATACTAAGATAATTATTTTTAATAGCATTTTTGATTTTAAGACAACTAAATACTCCATCTTCTATAACGATTTCATCATATTGAGGTATCATTTTTGTAACCTCATTATCTTTTAAATCTATATACCATACAGTTTTACATTTAATGTGACTTCTAATAGCAAGACACCTTGATATATGACCTTTACCATAATTGCTATCAGTACTAACCCTTATAGCCAGTTTTTTGGAAATTTTTTGATTCATAAATTTAAAATTTTATTGTATTGTGGATATCAATTTTTTTATTTGGTCTATATTGACCCATTCTGTGTTTTTATTACTGGCATATTCAAAGGATTCTGATACTTTTTTTCCTTTCTTTCCTACATTACTCTTAAAATCTTTATCATCCCACCAAGAAAACATAGGAGTAATTACATAACAATCTCCAAAGTCAACACAGTTAAGAGATTCTTCTTTGGGGACCATAACTTCGTGTAATTTTTCTCCAGGCCTAATTCCAATCAAATCAAAATTACCCCGCCCGGCAAGAATCTCAATAAGGTCTATCATTTTTATGCTAGGTAACTTTGG
This sequence comes from uncultured Rhodospirillaceae bacterium, assembly GCA_964576635.1. Classification (GTDB taxonomy): domain Bacteria; phylum Pseudomonadota; class Alphaproteobacteria; order TMED109; family TMED109. The sequence goes on along the minus strand of CAZNVN010000013.1, from coordinate 9,383 downwards.
TATAAAGATTTCCCCACCATACATTTTTTCTGCTGCCCTCAAAACAAATTTTACTCCCTGATCTAACGTGATTACAAATCTTGTCATTTCTTTATGAGTCAATGGCAGTTTTGTTTTCCCTTCTTCAATCAACTTCTTAAACAATGGAAAAACACTTCCTCTTGAACCTATAACATTGCCATACCTTACTACAGAAAATCTAGTTTTGTGTTTTCCTGCTAAATTATTTGCAGCTACAAAAAGCTTATCAGAACATAATTTTGTGGCCCCGTATAAATTTATTGGATTTGCCGCCTTATCAGTAGATATTGCAACCACCTTTTCGACATTATTTGAAATCGCTCCATCAATTATATTTTTAGCTCCTATTATATTTGTAGCTATACATTCAGTGGGATTATATTCTGCTGCTGTTATTTGCTTCATTGCAGCTGCATGAATAATTATATCTACTTCGGCACATGCCCTCTTGACTCTTTCATTATCTCGAACATCACCAATAAAATATCTTAAACAAGGATATTTATTCTCTGAATATATTTGAGCCATTTCATACTGTTTCAATTCGTCTCTACTTAAAATTATAAGTCTTCTAGGCTTATGATTCTTTAGAATAGTTTCTACGCATTTAATCCCAAAAGACCCAGTGCCACCAGTAATCAATATATTTTTATTAGTTAGGCTCAATATTTTTCCTTTATTGATTAAATCATTAATATTTTTAATGTAAATTTATAGATTAGGATACTCTTTAAAAAATTTTTCAGGCTTTCCCGAATCCAGTACTGTTCCATTTTTTATATAAATAACCAAATCAGCATCTTTTATTGTATTTTTTCTGTGAGCTATTACAATCTTATATTATTTTCAGACTCGTTATCTAGGGCACTTGTTGCTTCATCCATTATAAGTATTTGAGCTTTGGACATAAAGGCCCTAGCTAAAATTACCCTTTGTTTTTGACCACCCGAAAGTTTTTGTCCTGATTCTGCCACATTATACTTATATTTTCCTGGGAATATATTTATAAAGTCAGCAATACCTGATAAAGAACATACCTCTTCAAACTCTTTGTCTGAAGCAGCTATATTAAAATATTTGATGTTATCTTCTATTGATGCGTCATAAAGAACACTATCTTGATATATAAAAGAAATATTTTTTCTCAATGAGGATAATGAAAAATCTTTTACATTTTTATTGTCGAAAAATATATTCCCCTCAGAAGGAGAAATAATCCTTGGAATTAAATCTATCAAAGTGGACTTTCCAGCCCCAGATTTTCCAATGACAGCAGTTATTTTTTTTGAAGGGATAGTTAAATTAACCTTATCTAAAGCACTATGATTACTATCACCATATTTAAAAGAAACATCTTTAAATTTAATCGTAGAAAAATTTTTATCAAATTTTGAACCTACCTTAAGGTTTTCTAAATTGGAGTTTGCGTTTTCTAGTGTACTGCATACAACTGAAAGCGAAGGCTCTAATTTGGCAAAGCCACTCATTAACAGATTCAATTTTTGACCTAATGGAATAAGACGAACAAGTATTAATGCAAAAAACGCAATAGAAGTAAGCTCCAAATTTTCAAATTTAACTACTATATTTAAAATTATTATACAAGAAAACATAGCTAAAATTGCGATTAATAATCTAGACTGCGCATTAAATTTAACTATTTTTAATTGATAATTTGCATATTGGTTAGCAAGATGCAAAATATGTTTATTTTCTCTGTCAAAATTTGCTTGAAACTTTAACAATCTCCATAAGTTAAAATTCTCAGTTAAAGAGCTATAAAATGACTTTCTATAATCAACTGTTCCAATAGCCGCCACATTAGCTTTTTTTACAAATATAGCCATAGAATATAGTAATAGTATTATTATTAAAGACGCTGCTAAAGTGCTATATAAAGATACATATGCAATTATAAGGAAATACGCAGTAATTTGAGCTGAAGCGCTAAAAAAATTTAAAAAATTTCTATACAAAAGAGATACTTCATTACTCTCTCTCTCACACAATACTGTAAATTGTCCTGTCTTAAAATTACGTATATAATTTGCATTAGCTGATAAAATACTATTGAAACATTTAAAAGATAGATCTCTACTCATTATAAGACGGGTTTTCTCTAATTGAATAATTTCTATAAGATTTAATAATTGCCTAAAAATAACTAAAAATAATATTACCGAAGATAGAGTCAGCAAATTAAAAGGAACATTTAAAAATAGGTACACTTCTATTAATTGTTCTGCATATTTTGTTTCTGCAGTATATATTTCTATATCTTGTCCTAGGCGAATAAAATCTATCAAAGGCATAATAGAAATAATACTCATCGCATCAAAAAACATCACAGATAAAGATACAAGTATTAAAAAAGTAGTTTTTTTTAAAGAGACAACTTTCAGATATAAAAATTTAGTTATTATAGTAGAAAATTTTCTATATATCTTACTTATATCATACATATTTTTTTCTTTTTAGCTCCAAATCTTTCTTAAAATGATGAATGCCTCCGCCATAGAATAACCCGACTCTGCTCCTCTCCTTATAGCTAATGCTTCTATTGCTTTCAAAGAACGAGGATGAGGAAAGTCTAATAATTCTTTATTATAAGCTTTCAAAGCCTTTATCTTTTTATCCCAAGTATTTTCAACTGAAACATAAAAATTGGGTTTAAAAATATTTTGCCCTTCTTGAGGAGATTGATCTGTAGAAGATGGGGTTTCAAAGCTTCTTATCTCCGTGGATAAATCAAGTCTATTCATAGGTCTTAAAGCTGTGAGAACAGATTGACTAGCTATTTGATGATCTTTGTTTAAATCACCCAAATGATGAATATAAGCTATATCTGGACGTAATTTATCAAAAATTTTCTCTAAATTTTTTATAATTTCAAGAATGGGTATAGTATCTAACTTCTGATCAGGGTAATCAAATGTCTTATAGAGAATACTTCCTATAATTCTTGAACACTCTTCTGCATTGACCTTACGATGAGGGTTTTTTTCACTAGCAATAGTTTTAGCATTTTCTCCATCAGCTAATATAATTATAAAGACTTTATCTCCATTATTTACATGCTTTATTAAAGTACCCCCTAAACCCAATACTTCATCATCAGGGTGAGCCACAACACAAACTATATTTTTATTTTTTTTCAATATATAAGGCCCTCATTTCTCCAAGCTCCGCCATTAGGGTGCAAGTGCCCCTCATCATTTGTTAAATTCAATACACAACAATGGTTAAATTGCTGAAATCTGTAATGAATTAAACTTAACAGTTAATTTCCTTCCTAACATATTTAGTAATACTTCAACTCTTTGACCTGCACTTAAACCTTTAAAAGTGCCTTTCAACCCTCGAAATGGTCCATCATTAACCATTACTTCTTGGTTTATTTTAAATAAATCTAATTCAACATTTTCAATGAGCCCTTGATTATTTTGCAAGCTCATAATTTCATCAATTATACCATGATCTAAAGCTGTAGGAAATTTACCATCATCAAGTAGTTTTTTTACCCCTATCATATAATTTATAGATATCCAGGAATCTTTTTCTATGTCTAACCTGATAAATAAATATCCTGGGAAAAAAGGTTTAAGGATTTTTCTAATTTTTCTTGCATGCCTCACTACACTTAAATACATAGGGCAATAAACATTGTAATTTTCTTTTTTCAATTTTTTTATTGCTAAAAGTTCATTATTAGCTTTTGTATTTATTACGTACCACTTAAGCATTATTTTTACCCAAGTTAATTTTGCTTATGACATTAGGAAGTATAACTTTATCTTTGCCATATATTTTTTTTAAAGTTTTATAGCGTGATAAACTGTCTTTTAATGAAGTAATAATTATTAAATCAAAATTTTTATTAAGCTTATCCTCTTCTAATATTTTTACTCCAGAAAAGTATTGTTCCCCTTTATTTCCTAATATGCCTTTTATTTTAGGATCCAGACCCAGGCTGGCCAATATAGCTACTTCTGCTATATCGGATACATCTGATAATAGTATTTCTTTTTTTCCGTGTTTATCGCATTCGGTCAATATATTTTCAAATTCTCTCCTAGCTTTTCTAAATAAAATAAAGGACGATTTAAAATATTCTGCAGTTATTCTTGCTTTTTCGTAGAAGCCTCTAGGAGTTAAATAATAGGAGTATCTATTTCTTGGTACTTGTTTGATTTTTACTAAACCTTTATCTACGCATCTTCTAAGATAAGTATTAGCTAGACCTAATGCCACACCTAGCTCCAAAGACAGAGAACGTTGGGTAACGTTACTATTTTCATCAACCATTGTTAATAAATCTAATGTAATTTTATCTTGATCGTTTATATTTGAATTACTTCTGTTACTATTCAATGTACTTAACCCCCACAGCATTATGTTCAAATAATGAACACCTTTTTATACACTGTTCATACTATGAACGTCAAGTATACTATTTGTTTTAAGCTTTACTGCCTATAATTGCTATACCAGATACAATTAATATTATACCCATCCAATAAGAATAAGTTAATCTTTCAGCAAAAAATATATTAGCAATTAGTGGAACCCAAATCATGGTAGTAGCTGTGAATGGGTAAGCTATTGATAAAGGTACTTTTTGTAAAATATAAAGCCAAAATAAGGTAGCCAAGGAATATAAAAATATTGCCATATAAAACCAAGGCACGTGGAGAGCTCTAAAGAGTCCATCAATCAGCCCAAAAGATACAGGAATAGGACTATTTATGGTTTCAATTGATATAGCAGTTTTTTTAAAAAGAAATTGACCTGTTGACATCATTAAAGCAAATAATATCAACTGAACTATGTGAATAATCGATAACATTAGCATTATCCTTTTTATTTTTAAAATTATTATATTATGAATAAAATAAATGTATAATTGCAAACCTCAGTTTTTATAAAAAATGTAAACTATAATTTCATGATTCAATCTACCTTCAAAGCTGCAATAAACGCCTCCTGAGGAATATCTATATTTCCCACCTGTCTCATACGTTTCTTACCTGCTTTTTGTTTTTCGAGTAATTTTTTCTTTCTGGTTATATCACCACCATAGCATTTTGCAGTAACATCTTTTCGGAGTGCTCCCAAAGTTTCTCTCGCTATAATTTTTCCACCTATGGCAGCCTGAATGGCTATTTTGTATAACTGGCGTGGAATAAGCTTTTTTAATTTTTCACACATCATCCTACCTCTAGTTTCAGCTTTAGTCCTATGAACTATGAAAGAAAGACTATCAACTCCCTCACCATTAACTAATATTGAAACCCTGACTAAATCTTCTGGCTTATAACTTGATAATTCATAATCAAAACTCGCATAGCCCCTACTTACTGATTTTAATCTATCATGAAAATCAAATACTATTTCATTCAATGGAATTTGATATATTAACATTGCTCGTTTTCCTACTACAGAAAAATCCATTTGAATACCCCTCCTATCCGTACATAATTTTAAAATGCCTCCTATATATTCTTCTGGACTAAAAATTGTAGCCTTTATCCAGGGCTCTCTTATATCTTCTATGTTACTAGAATTAGGCCAATCTGCTGGATTATATATCTCAATTTCTTTTTTATTAGACAATGCAACCTTATAAACCACACTTGGCGCAGTGGTAATCATTTCAATATTGAATTCTCTTTCTAATCTTTCTTGAACTATTTCTAAATGTAATAACCCCAAAAATCCGCACCTGAACCCTAATCCTAAGGCGGCACTTGATTCCATTTCATAATGGAAAGAAGTATCATTTAAACGCAACTTTGCTAATGCATCTCTCAAATGTTGAAATTCACCAGAATCTATTGGAAATAATCCACAAAACACTACAGGAATACTAGGCTTAAATCCTGGAAAAGCTTTTTGACTTGAAAAAGTTACAGATGTAACAGTATCTCCTATTTCAACATCATCAACTTTTTTTATTCCAGCTACTATGTAACCCACCTCACCAGAAGATAAAAATTCTTTTTCTGTTGGATTAGGATCAAAACATCCTACTTGATCAATTTTATATTCATTATTTGTATTCATTAATCTAATTCTCAGACCTTTTTTTACTACACCATCAAACACTCTAATTAGAACCATGACTCCCAAATAGGAATCATATCTTGCATCCACAAGTAATGCTTTAAGCGGTTTTTCTCTATCACCTATAGGATGAGGTATCTTATTCGCTATAACCTCAACAAGACTTTTTATACCTTGTCCAGTTTTTGCTGAAACCTCTATAATGCCTTCAGTCTCTAATCCTATCAAATCCTTTATCTGCTTTTTAACTTTTTTAACATCTGCAGATGGTAAATCTACTTTATTTAAAACCGGTAAGATCTCTAAATTTGATTCAACTGCTAGCCAAGCATTTGCTAAGGTCTGTGCTTCAACTCCCTGACTTGCATCAATTAAAAGTAAAGCCCCCTCACAAGCTGCCAGCGACCTTGATACTTCATATGAAAAATCAACATGACCTGGGGTGTCTATTAAATTTAAAACATATTCGTTACCGTCGGGCCTTTTATAAACAAGTCGGATAGTTTGAGCTTTAATAGTTATACCTCTTTCACGTTCTAATTCCATAGAATCAAGAATCTGATCTTTCATTTCTCTATTACTAACGGTTCCACAAAACTCTATCAGTCTATCTGCTAGCGTAGACTTTCCATGATCTATATGAGCAATAACTGCAAAATTTCTTATAAATTTTATATCTAACATTTTGATTCCGTGAATAATTAAAATATGACTTAATTATCTTTATTTTTAGCTATACACATATTATCCTTTTAGCAAGATACTTCAGAGAAATCAAATTATTATGACTGTTTAATACCTTGGAAATTTTAAGAGAAAGTAAATCTAGCTAAACAAAATTACATTATAAAATATGGAAATTAAAAATAATAAAATAATAATAGGAACAGCACAATTCAGCAATAATTATGGATTGCAAAATTATTCTAATACTATTAAAGAAAAATTTGATATTTTAAATAAAGTTATACATTACAAATGCCACGGAATAGATACAGCTTTAAATTATGATCAATCTCAAAAAAATATCGGAAATTGGCTATCAAAAAATTCCAATAAAATTAAAATATATACCAAAATTATAGGCAAAAAAAACATAAAACAAATGGAGTTGTCATTTCAAAAATGTCTAAGTGAATTAAAATCAGAAAATATTGAAGGACTTTTGTTTCATAATCAAGATAGTATTAAATTCAAAGAAACTAAATTATTTGCCGAAAAAATATTAAATAATAAAAAAATTAATAAGATTGGAATATCAATATATGATAGCTACGCAATTCCTGATAATACTGAAATAAACTTTTTACAAATTCCTGGCAGCATATTTAATCAAAAATTTCTTAGGTCAAAAAAATTACACAAATATATTGATAAGGGTGGAGAAGTTCATATTAGGTCAATTTTTATACAAGGACTTTTACTAACTGCCCCACATAAAATTCCTAAAAAACTCCAAAAATTACAAGAACCGTTGAAAAAATTTCATATGCTATGTAATGAAAATAATTTTGATCCCATAACCGTAGCAGCACAAAGTATAAAAGAATTAATTCCAAATTTTAAATTAGTAATAGGAATAGACAAGCCAAGTCAATTTGATAAAGTAATGAATAAAATAAACAAAAAAATAGATCAAGAAGTAATCCGAAAGGCTATAAAAATTGGTGAAAAATATACTGATATTTTATGGGACCCAAGAAACTGGAATTCATTAATCAAATAAATTAATCTATAAGTAAATCTTTTTAGTAATCAAAAATCAGATTAATATTAATTCTGGTAAATATATTTAACAAGAATAAACAGATATGTATAATTCATTATAAGATGCAGAATTAGCATTATTAATTATAGATTTTCTAATTTTTTTTTTAAAAAACTGATATGTAAATAGTAATTGCCAAGTATAATAATTTTTATTTTAAGAGGAAACTATAAATGATACTTATTTTGATGAAGGGCAAACTCAATCATACGGATATCATTTTACCAATATTAGCTGGATTAAGAAAAAATAATTTTAAGAAAAAAATTAAATTAGTCTATCCATCTAAGGGCTCTTTAGAAATTATAAAAGAAAATACATCTTTATACAAAACTTTGAAAAGTATTTCTCAAATTAATCACTTTTATATGACTGAAGAATTACAAAAATATTATTTGCCCTATTTAATTGCTGGAATTATATCTGTTTTACATAGAAATTTAATATTGATAAAATTACTTTTTACAAAAACATACGTATTAAATATTGAAATTCCACCGAAAATTAATTGGCTAATAAATCTGAATAGAAAGCTTTATAAAGGCCAAAAGGTATCACTATTTTTGTATACTTTCGACATTAACCAACTACATGCTACTTTCAAAAGAACTCAACAATTAAAGGGGGTGGAACATAATGAATTTTTAAATAAATTAGATACGGATAGTGATTTACTAATAAGTAGTTTTACATCAAACGAATTAAAAACAATATATTCAAATATAGATAAACATAATTATGCTCAGTGTTATATTGGGCATAATTTGTACAATTGGCCATCATGGAAAAAATTAATTATTAATAATTCCCAAGATGCTATTTCTAAATTACCAAATGATTATATTTTTTTTCCGTTAGCAATTCTTAGCAGAAAAAATGGTAATAAACTAAGAGATTATAGAGGTTCAATTAATAAAATTTTAGAAGCAATTAGAGAGGAAGATAAAAAAACCTACATAATTTTCAGACCACATCCAACTACAGATATAAGAGAATTGAATATATTATTTAAAAATATGAATCTCGAAAACTATATAATCAGTTATACTAATCCAATTGTTCTTATTAAATATTGTAAATTTGTTGTTAGATATGGAACTAGTTTATTAGATAGTAGAGTGTTTGATCAGGGTAAATATTTAATTCGCTACTTTTATCCTGAATTAGCAATGGATATGAAAGAGGAGCTTAATTATAACAAAGATCTAGGTCATAAAAATAATTTTATAGACATTACAGATGAAGAAACCCTTACAAGTACAATAAAAGAAACATTAAAAGATAGTAAATATAGAGCTGTATCAAATAATTTAGTTAATGATGAAAAAGATTCTATTAATAGAATTATAAAATATTTTAATTCTAAGAAAAAGTTTATATATGTTTTTTTGAATAATAAAATAATATCGTGCGACACCATATTGCCCATAATGTTAGAAGTTAAAACTAATAATAAAAATATAGATATAATTTTTTGGAGTTTTGATTTTAATACTTATGAATTTATTAAGAAAAATGAGCTATTATATTA
>CAZNVN010000012.1:19016-29259 GCA_964576635.1 uncultured Rhodospirillaceae bacterium | reverse complement strand
ATAAAAATAATATACAAAATATCTGTTTACAATACATAAATACTTCCTCTTACTTTCTAAAATCCAACCAATTCAAATGTTATAGAAAATGTAGTTGCATCTGGTACATCTATCATATCTCTGTGATTACGTTCAGCAGAAATATTAATTTTTATGCACTCATTAAGATATTGTATACTAGCTTTACTAAATATTGCATCTCCATGATTCGTTCCAACAAAATCTCGAGATTGCGTTAAATTAGTAGACCAGTTATCTGAAATATTCCAATTAATAGAAACTAGAGCCTGTTCGGAATTTGAAGGGACGTTAGAACTTGGATTTGGGTCGTCTCGTACCATAGTATAATTTAAATTTGAGGAGAATGGATCTATATTTATGTCTAAAGAAAAAGTGTCACGTTGCGATCTTAGGTCCCGTGAATCCTTGCTAAAGGAATAATCAAATTTAAGATTGTTAGAAATATTATATTTAATGTTACCCACTACGTTAGAAAATTCTTCATCAAGTCCTGTTCCTTTTACAAAATCCTTTTGTGGCGTGTCTGGCCTCCATACTCTTCCTATAAGAGCATCTATTGCTCCGTAGTTATTAAGGTCTATGCTTGATTTTAGGCCAAAATTAACTCTGACACCTGATTCAATTCTATCTAATCCGGTAAATCGCTCTGAAGAAAAAATATTTGCATGGCTTAATTCAATGTCCATACTATCATTATTAATAATCGAGTTTGGATTTCCTCCTCTAGGTGCTACTATGCCTTGGATAATAGGCTCAAATAAAATGGGCTTATTAAAAAAATCACCTTTTGTAGGTAGTCTCCACATTGCTTCTAGTTTAGGAATAAATCTTGCATCTTTATGGCTTCCTAAATCTCCTGAAGTCTTAGACCTATCTGTTTTTCTATCCCTATATAAATCGGCACGTCCGCTCAATCTAGCTTCTATAAGGTGACCTGATTCTAAAATAGTACCTTTAACCCACTTTGACTGTAGAGTGACTCTCTGGGAGTTTGACCCAGTTGCTCTAGCAATAGAAGTTGCATTGAAAGCAATTTCTCTATAATTTCCATCTCCATATTGTTTTGTCCAAATAGTTTTTATGTTAGGTAGAATTAGCGGGACATGTCTATTACTTTTGGAAGAATCCATTGGTTGAAAATATAGACTTTCAATTTCACTATAAAACCCATCGTCTTGACCAGACAAATGAACCCTTTGAGTTAAATTTCCTGATTGTTTTTTTTCTAAACCGTATCTAGATAAATAAGTTGCATCACTTGCCCTAATTATATTCATACCGGCAATCCATTCATTGTTTAGTCTTTCTATTGCTTTTATATTTATATGCCCCCTCATCTTATTACTTTCAGTTTCATCGGTTCTCTTTATGCTTCCTCTAGTAAAGCTTCCCTTTACAAAAATAGAACCTTTCGATCTTAATTTTCTATAATCTGCAGAAATAATTGGACCTTCGTTAAAAGTTAATCCCGGTGTTATGATTACATCACTAGAATTTGATAGGACATAATAATATGGTTGATAATAAGTTGGTCCTAGGATGCTATTATTCTTTAATATAGGAGATAAATAGCCCGATGATCTTTTTATGGTTGGATCAGGATGACTAATTTTAGGTACATAAAGAATGGGAATACCGTAGGCATCTAATATAACGTGATTATATTCTACCCTACCTTCTTCTATGTTTCTTTTCGACTTAAGTGCTCTAAGTTGCCATATGGGATATTCATCAGAGTTATCTTCACAAATTTCACATTTAGTATATACAACTTTCTCTAAGCTATCTCCTTTTTCTGTATTTCTATTTATTACGGCAGCTGAAAGTCTAGATCCATCACTTAAAACAGATGAAAAATTTTTTATAACTCCGTTTTTTAAATCCCCTTGTAATTGCATACTTTCTGCATACAACATATCACCTTCTTTGGTTTTGAGACTAACATTACCTTTTGCAAGTATAGTATCGTTTTTCAAATCATAAGTTAGTTCATTAGCCCTAAGTATTTCATCGGCGTTAATTACTTCTACTTCACCTAAGGCAGAAATCATGGATAGTTCTTCGTGGTGCTCTATTATATTAGCACTGAGAAAACTTCCTTCATCATTAAGAATATCCGCTGAAGAATTTATGGAAAATATTAAATATATAAAAAAAAGAGTTAAAAAATTAAATTTTAATAGATTTATTAAATTACGAAAATTCATTTTAACCGTCTTCCAAATATAATAGTACACTCGCACTTATTAATATCGGCATTAATGCTGGTATCCAAGCGGCTATTTCTGCAGGAGCACTTGATCCTTGTCCTAAAACTGATGCAATATCATTCAAAAAGAAAATAATAAATGCAAGTATTATTCCCACAAATATTCTTATCCCTATCCCTTTTCTTCCTATTTGCCTGACTGAAAAAGTAGCGCCTATCAACACCATACCTATAAATAAAAAAGGAGAAGATAATAGAGAGTGCCAATGAATAAGATGTTTTCTAGAACTAAATCCTGCATTTTCAATGATTTCTATAAATCTAAGCATAGACCAAAATGACATGGTGTCAGGAGGTGCAAAACTTTCTTTTATCTTAGTACTAGTAAGATTAGTATTCAGTTTATAAATAATTATTTTGTTAGTTTTCTGTTGATGATCTGTGCGGATCCCATTGCTAACTTCCCAATAACCATCCTTTAAGGAAGCAGTTTTCCCATCTATTCTTTCATAAAAATTATTTTTATCATATCTAAATATTATTACTTTCTGTAATTCCATTTTCTCAGGATTGATTGCATCCGCATGAATTATAGAAGATTTTTCACCATATTGTTGATGAAGCCAGAATCCTCCTCCAGATACTTGGAGTCGGCTATCATTTTTATTTAAGTAATTTGTTTCAATTTGCATCAATTTTGTTTGTGTCACAGCAGTTATAGGACTTAAAACACCAATATTTATTATTCCTATCAAAATAGCTAAAAATATATAAGGTAAGCAGCATTGCCAAATGTTTAAGCCTGCAGCACGGGCAATCACTAATTCAGAGTTTTTAGATAATCTAAGTAATGACAACATAGTTCCAAAAAGAACTGCGTAAGGTAATATTCTCTGTATCATGAATGGCAAGTGTAATAACGCCATATTTGTGCTTAATAAGAAGCCTTCCCTTTGAATATTAGAAGTTTGTTTAGTGTATTCAATTAGTTCTGTTAGAAAAGTTATTAGGCATAGAACAAATAACACAATTAGAAAATACATCAGAGCATGTCTTAAAAAATACAGCATAAGGGGTGATTTAAAGTAAACCATGCTAATAATTCTTCTTAGTTGATAAAAAAGTTACTATGTTTATTTTTTTCTCAAAAAGTAAAAGAAAAAATATACAAATTATTACAAGTGGAATGGCGTATAGTAGTGGTATTAATTTTGTGGATTTTACTATCAAAGGATTGCTAGCTATAACATATAATTGCAATAGAACTGCTATTGAAATTGAAAATATTAATTTTTTAAAAGCAATTCTTTTATCAAATTCTCCAATAAGAGAAGTTATGCCCCCAAGTATTACCATTGCTAAAATTATTGGAAGGGATATTAGACGTTGATGTGCTTCAGCTAAAAATTCATTTTTATGAAGTTTGCTTAATTCTTCTTTTGGATATAATAATTCTTTTGTTTTTCTTTCACTAGCTTCTCTAAATCTCTCTTCTTCGCGATCTGCAATTTTTTTTATGCTGTAAGAGTATTCATCAAAATAGAGTAGAGACACGTTTAAACTTTCATAATTTATTTCCTGTCTATTTCCATTCTTTGCAAAGAAGTAAGGCCCCTCTGTAGTTTTTTCAATTTTTGCAGTATCTGCTATAATGGTATATGTTTTCTTCGGTTCTCTAGAATCGTGAATTAATATACCTTTAAGAGTGCCAAATTTATCTATTTCCCTAACAAACACTGTTAATCCAGAAGTAGGAGATGAAAAGACCTTCTCTTGAAAAAGTGTAGAAATGTATCTATCTCTTATATCGCTCTGTAAGTTTTTAAATTTATTTAACGCAGTAGGAGCTGTATGACTATCTAGAATGAACGACAAAATAACCAATACACAGCCAAAAATGATGGGTGCAAGGATAATTCTAAAATTACTGATTCCTGCACTTCTCATAGCGATTATTTCTGATTCAGAACTTAATTTTAGAAAAGTAATAGTCGTAGCTAAATATGCGACAAAGGGAATAATCGCAGCTGTTAGTTTAGGAATAATTAATATAGTAAGATTTATGAATGATTCAAATGTTAATCCTTTAAGAACAATAAGTTCTACAAATCTTAGGGATTGTGCTAGCCATACTATTCCAATTAATGAGATCATTATAAGAACGAATGGACCAATAAGTTGTCTTAAGATATATAACGAGATCAGATGCAAAAGTTTTTCCTTGTATTGTTATTCTAATTTAATAAATATTTTTGCTTTATAATATTAATCTTGATATAGCATATGATACTTATAATGTAATATGACAATCAATAGTGTATTTTAATATTTTTATTAATTTATACAATTTAGGAAGGAGAAAAAATGTCGGTAAAAGTTTTATTCAAAAATAATTATTCTAAAAATGTAAAGCTTTTGGTGGTTTTATTAGATGATTCCTTGAAACTATATGGTGACATCCTTGCTATAGATAAAAAAAATAAAGGTTTGGTGTCCCGAATAATTAAAAACAAGTCCTTTAGTGCAAAAAATAAAGAAAAATTATCTTTGATTGGTTTAAATATTGCCAATATAGAAGAGGTAATTTTATATGGTATAGGAAGTCCTTCTAGAATTAAAGATGATAGTATTGAAAGGATTGGAGGCAATATTTATTCTATTATTCCCCCAAAAGTTAAAAATATAGCAATAAGTATTAAATCATATAAAAGTTTAAATGTTTCTAGTGATGATGCAGCGGTTCAGCTTGCACAAGGTTTTTCTCTTCGTTCTTATAATTTTAATAAGTATAGGTCAAAAAGTAAGCCTAAAATAGTTTCTGATGTTAAAGTTTTAGAAGTTTTAGTAGATGATCTAAAAGCTGTTAAAAATAAAAATATTTTTTCAAATGCACTGAAAGAGGGAGTGTTTCTAACTCGTGATCTAGTTTCAGAACCCCCAAATGTGCTCAATCCTATTACCCTTTCTAAAGAGATTGTCAAATTAGAAAAAGAGGGTATTGAAGTTCAGGTTTTAAGTGTACCACAAATGAAAAAGTTTCAAATGGGAGCTTTGCTTGGAGTAGCGCAAGGGAGTGCTAATGAACCAAGACTAGTTTCTATGAGGTGGAGAAATAATAAAAGAAAAAAATCTCAACCTAATATCTGTTTTGTTGGCAAAGGAGTCACTTTTGATACAGGAGGTATATCCATTAAACCTTCAAATGGAATGGAGGAAATGAAATACGATATGGCAGGAGCAGGAGTAGTAATAGGACTCATGAAAACTCTAGCAAAAAGGAAGGCTAAGGTAGACGCATGTGCAGTAGTTGGTTTAGTGGAAAATATGCCTTCAGGAAAAGCTCAGAGGCCTGGAGATGTAGTTAGATCATATTCAGGTCATACTATAGAAGTTATTAACACAGATGCAGAAGGCAGATTAGTACTGGCAGACGCAGTGGCTTATGCTATTAAAAAATTTAATCCTAGAAAATTAATTGATTTAGCTACGCTTACAGGCGCTGTTATTGTATGTCTTGGAAACAAAAGAGCTGGACTTTTTAGTAATAATGAGGAATTAGCTGACAACATATTTTCATCTGGAGAACAAACTGGAGAAAGAGTTTGGCGCCTTCCGGTAGGACCAGAATATGATGATGACATAAAGTCTGATATAGCCGATATGAAGAATGTAGGATCAGGAAGAGGAGCAGGTTCTACTGCAGGAGCTAAATTTATTCAGCAATTTGTAAATGATGTTCCTTGGGCACATTTAGATATAGCAGGAGTAACTTGGTCTAAAAGTAATTCTGATCTTTTTTCTTTAGGAGCTACAGCATTTGGTGTTAGATTGCTCAATGCTTATGTAAAAGAATTCATAGAAAACAAAACTTAAAATTTAAAATTATATTTCGATTTTAGTTACCAAGTGGAGTACTTTTAATATTATGAAGGAACAAACTTTATCAATTATAAAACCTGACGCTACTAAAAGGTCAATTACAGGGAAAATTAATAGTTTCATAGAGGAAGCAGGGCTAAGAATAGTTGCACAAAAGAGAATACATTTAAACATAGAAGAAGCAGAGAAATTTTATTCAATACATGAACAAAAACCATTTTTTAGAGATCTGGTTAATTTTATGACTTCTGGTCCAATAATAGTACAAGTACTACAAGCTGAAAATGCTGTAAGTTTGTATAGAAACATTATGGGTGCTACAAACCCTGAAGAAGCAGAGAGTGGAACTATTAGAGCTGAATTTGCTGAGTCTCTTGAAGCTAATTCGGTTCATGGATCAGATAGTAAAGAAAATGCAGAAAATGAAATTGCATTCTTTTTTAAAAAACAAGAAATAGTAGGATAAAATTTAAGAGATTATGAATTCCATATTTTATTTTTGTTAGTAAAATTAATTCTTTTATTATTAGACCTGGTAGTTAGCTCTCCAATAATACTGGCTTTTTCTCCCATTTGATTGAAGATTTTAATTACTTCATTTGCCCTTGATGCTGATGAAATAACACACATTCCTATCCCACAGTTAAAAGTTTTAAGCATTTCATCCGTTGATATATCATTTTGATCTTTGATCCAATGAAAAATAGGAGAAGGTTTAATTTCTTCAGCATATATTGTTGCTGTTAGATTATCTGGGAGTACTCTTGGTAAATTTTCTATTATTCCTCCTCCAGTAATATGAGCGCACGCTTTAATATTATTTAAATTGTTTTGATATAAAATGGATTTTACATATATTTTAGTTGGAGTTAATAAAATTTCTCCTAGACTTTTCGAAGTGAAATCTAAAATTTTATCGGCTAGGGAAATATTTCTCTGTTTTATTATTTTTCGTATTAAGGAAAAACCGTTTGAATGAACTCCAGAACTTTTAAGAGCTATTATTACATCTTTCGTATTTAAGTTTTTTTTAGGTAAAATTTTATTTCTATTGACTGCTCCCAAGGCAAAGCCTGCTAAATCGTAACCATCTTCTTTATATATGTCTGGTAGTTCAGCTGTTTCTCCTCCTATTAGAGAACAACCAGCGATTTTAGTTCCTTTTGCAATGCCTGAAATAATTTTTTTGGCTTTTTCTATTTTTAATTTACCACATGCTAAGTAATCAAGAAAGAATAGTGGTTCGGCTCCTTGTACTACTATATCATTTACACTCATTGCGACTAGATCTATACCTATAGAATCATAAGAGTTCATTTCTTCTGCGATGAGAATTTTAGTGCCCACTCCATCGGTTGCTGAAACTAGAATAGGATTTTTATAGCCGGCTTTTTCTAAATCAAATAATCCTCCGAAATTACCTATAGTTCCCTTTGACCCTGACCTTTTGGTCTTACTTACTATGTTTCTAATTATTGATACTAGTTTATTCCCTGATTCAATATTTACTCCAGCATCTTTATATGTAAGTATTTTTGAGTTATTCTCTGAAGTAGCCATAGTATTATAAGAATCCCTAGTTTAGATATTTTAAATAGACGATACATGATATAAAAAGTTTTTCAATGAAATGGTATTTATACAATGAAAATAATTTTTGAAAGTAATAACAAAAACTATTTTAAAAACTTTCTTAGATTTTTTATATTGATTATATATTTGTCCCCCATATCTGTAATGAGTAACGAAGATAACACCTATATAATTGATAATGTAAAAATTGATATAGTTTCTAAAGATCCTAATTTGACAAGGGAATTTGCTACTGAAAGGGCAATGAAAAAGGCTTTTAGAAGGTTATTAACTTGGATTCTAACCCAAAATAATTACAATCAATTGTTGCTAAATGAAAAAATAATTGATGAGTTAGAAATCAAAAAATTTGTTAGTGGTTACCAAATAAAACATGAAACTTTTAACAACAATAATTATAATGCTGAGTTCTCTGTTATGTTTGATAAACGTTTTGTAAAACAGTGGTTAGTAAAAAATAAAGTGAATTATTTGGAAAAAAAGACACCAACTATACTAGTTATACCTATATCTGAATTAAATAAAAAAAAGGTTCTATGGGATGATCCTAATTTATGGAGATTGTTATGGCAAAATCAATCTGAAGGAAAAAATTTTATTCCTATGATTTTCCCTCATGGAGATGCAGAAGATTTAATAAGCTTGAGCTATGAGGATGTAAATTTATTAAAAATAGATAAATTAACTAATTTTGCTTCCAGATATGGTTTATCTTATATCCTAATTCCTTCATCAAAAATTATTCTTAATAATGAGGATCATTATCTTGGTGTATTTGGGGCAACAATTATTTCAGAAGTTAAAAAGGAAAACTTTTTTGATGAAAAAGTTTTAAAATCTTTTCCTGGAGAGATATTAGATGATTTTTTATTAAGAGCTATTAATATAATATCAGACGAATTTGATGATTACTGGCTTGAAAGTAATAAACAAAGAGCAAAAAGAATTTATATAGATGTGTTTTATAGTAGTTTAAATGAATGGAGGCTGATAATGGATACTTTGCAAAATTTAAGTGAGATTAATGAAGTAAAAATTCTGTCATTGAGTCTTAAAAAGGCTAATTTAGAAGCTTATATTTCTATAAGAAAAGAATCTGATTTACTTAGACTGATGCAGAGTTATCGTATTGAAATTAAAGCAAATTCTGACATGGATAATAAATATGAAGTCAGAAGATCAAGTAACTTTGAACATAATAAAGATGAATATGAAATTGATACAAAACAGTTTAAAATTAATTCTGATATTTTGGTTATAGAATAAATGGCAATATTATGGAGCAAATATTTTGGTAGATAAAAATAGATATTTCTGGCTAATTTGGAGTATAATATTTTTTATTTTTCTGTGGCTGGCTTCAGATATTTTATTACCTTTTGTGGTAGGAGTAATAATTGCATATATTTTAAATCCTTCTCTGTTAAAACTTAAAAAGCTTGGCTTAGGTCATAAATTATCAGTCTCTATATTATTATTAATATCATTCGTTATATTTGTTGGCACCTTTCTTTTTTTAGTTCCCTTATTTATTGAACAGTTTAGTAATTTAATTGCAAAGATGCCTGCAGTTTTTGATAATAATTATAATTTTGTTTTGACCTATTTAAACAAATTAATACCTAATAATTATAATGACTTCGAATATGCTGAAATATTATATAATTTACTTATCAAAGAAAGTGAGAAAATTATTTTTGTAATTATTAGTATTTTGCAAAGTGCTATAAAATCTGGAATTGCTTTTATAAATATTTTAGGGCTTCTAATTATTACTCCTATTGTCTCTTGGTATATTTTAAGTGATTGGGCTAAGTTAATTAAATTTGTTAAAAATCTAGTACCCAAAAATGATATTAAAAAATTTACATCTATAATAAAACAGGCTGACAGTATTATATCCTCTTTTTTTAGGGGTCAATTAACGGTTAGTGTAATTTTAGCAACATATTATTTTTCTTCTCTACTTTTAATAGGAACAGACGGGGCTTTTGTAATTGGGTTGTCAATAGGAATATTGTCATTTATTCCTTATATAGGAAGTATTTTAGGGTTGTTAATAGCCCTCAGTATAACTGGAATGCAGTTTGCTAGTTTAAATATCACAATGATTGTTATAATTATTTTTATAATAGGACAACTAATTGAATCATATTATTTAGTACCTAAATATATAGGAAAAAATGTTGGCCTGCATCCCGTCATCATTATACTGTCTCTTATGGCAGGTGGCAGTATATTTGGTATTTTAGGAGTTTTACTTTCTGTTCCTATTGTAGCAATTTTGTTTTCTTTTGTTCCAAAGAATTCCAATTGAGAAAAACAGTATTATGCGAGAAAATTTAAAATCTGTAAGTAAACAATTGATTTTAGATTTAAGAACTTTACCTTCTATGGGTAGGAAAGACTATTATGTTAGTAGGAGTAATGAAGATGCTGTTGCATGGATAGATAAGTGGCCAGGATGGTCTACATTTGGGTTGTAGTAGTAGGACCATCTGGAGCAGGTAAAACACATCTGGCGAGCGTGCTAAAACATTT
>CAZNVN010000012.1:0-19006 GCA_964576635.1 uncultured Rhodospirillaceae bacterium | reverse complement strand
ATGAGTACATGAAAGGTAAAAATGAAAAAGATTTAAAAAAATACTTAGAATCTATTTACGGAGAAAAAATTTTCAAAAATATAATGGATAATTTGGATAATAAACAATTTAATGAACTGTGTTTTAATTTATCAAATGGCATTCTTATAAAAAACTCTGATATAGGGGAAAAAAATATTTTAGAGTTATCAAGTAATAACTGCTTAATTCTAGAGGATATAGATGTTAATTTGTCTGAAGCAAACTTGCTACACTTGTTTAATTTTTTATTAGAAAATAATTCTAAAATTATGATTACTTCAAAAATTCCAATAAAAAAACTAAGTATAAAACTTGCTGATTTAAAATCTAGGTTATTATCTTTATCTCAGGTAAATCTTGGTTTACCAGATGATACTTTACTGTCAAGGGTTATTATAAAGCAATTTTCAGATAAGGGAGTGAAGATAGATATGGAAGTAGTTAATTATCTCTTACGGAGGATGGATAGATCTTTTTTATCAGCTAACAATTTAGTTGCAAAGATTGATTTTGCTTCTATTCAAAGTTCTAGAAAAATTACAATCCCATTTGTAAGAGAGTTGTTATCTACAAAATCAAATAATAAGGCTTAATAGAGGGAGAAAGTTAAAATGGATATGGGAATTAAAGGTAAGAATGCAATAGTTTGTGCATCTAGTAGAGGTTTGGGAAAAGGATGCGCTATGGCGTTAGCTTCAGAAGGAGCTAACGTATTAATCAACGGAAGAAACTCTATAACTTTAGAGAAAACAGCTGAAGAAATAAATAGTGAGTTTAACGTAGAAGTAAAAGTAGTATGTGCTGATATTACTACTGAGGAGGGGCAAGAAAAGTTAGTTGATCAATGTTCTGAACCAGATATTCTAGTTAACAATGCAGGTGGTCCTCCTCCTGGAGATTTTAGAAATTGGAGCAGGGATGATTGGACTGATGCGTGCATAGCTAATATGTTTACACCAATAGAGTTAATAAAAATATATGTTGATGGGATGGTAAACAGAAAATTTGGAAGAATAGTAAATATTACTTCTAGCTCAGTAAAAGCACCTATTGATATACTAGGTTTATCTAATGGAGCAAGGAGTGGATTGACGGGTTTTGTAGCAGGGATAGCAAGAAAAACAGTAGCACATAATGTTACAATAAATAATTTATTGCCAGGCCCTTTTGATACAGATCGATTAAGAAGTTCCTTTCAATTTGTAGCTGAGAAAACGGGAGAAAGCACTGAAAATGTAAGAAAAAGGAGAGCTTCTGAAAATCCATCCGGTAGGTTTGGAACTCCTGAGGAGTTTGGAGTTGCCTGCGCTTTCCTATGCAGTATTCATGCGGGTTATATTACTGGACAAAATTTATTGTTAGATGGAGGAGGTTATCCAGGTACATATTAAAAAACTAAAGTTTTTTTATGATTATTTTATTATTATTAGAAATGATGGCAATTTTTCCTTCTATGAATTGTAAAGCAGTTTTTCCAAAAAGGTCATATCTCCAACCTTCTAGTATTTTTATATTACTTATGCCAGAGGCAAGTTTTTCCATATCTTTTTTATCACCAATTAATTTTGATGAAATATTGTGTGTTTCAGCAGTATTTTTTAAAAGTATATTGAGCATATCAATTAGTGACTTTTGAGCTCTAGACTTTATGTGAGTTTTTTTAGATATTCCTTTATTGATGTCACTATTTTTTCCCTTATTAACGGCGAGTATTATTAGATTTTTTATTTTATTGCTCAATTTTGAGTAGGGAAAGCCTTTAATTATTTTTAAATCATTAATATTTCTTGGAGGGTTTAACGATATTTTTACTAAAATATCATCCTTAAGAATCATATTTTTTTGTAAATTATTTTTTATGGCTAATTGTTCTCTTAATGCTGCTATCTCTCTAAGTATACATGAAGTTCTGGGATTGATATGCTTAATTTTTATTTTTTCCCATACGGAGTAAGGATCAACTTTATATAAATTAGTATCATAAAATTTTTCTACTTCGTCTTTAATCCAAACAGATCTTTTATTCTTAGTTATCTGTCTATTTAATAATAGATAAACTTTAGATAAATAGGTTACGTCTGCAATTGCATATTCCAATTGTTTTAAATGTAAGGGTCTTTTTGACCAATCGCTAAATCTTGAACTTTTATCAATTTTAATATCTAGTAAATTCTTTACAAGCACTTCATAGCTTACAGAATCTCCAAAACCACAAGCCATACCTGCAGATTGAGTATCGAATATAGGGCTCGGTATCTTGCCCATTAATTTATAAATGATTTCTAAATCTTGCCTAGGTGCATGAAATACTTTTAGTATTTCTGGGTTTAATAAAAGAGAATACACTGGTGAAAGGTCGATATCATTGATTAAAGTATCTATAGCCCAACCATTACCTTTAGAATCTCCAATTTGAAGGAGGCACAGTTTTGCAAAATAATATTTTTCTCTAATAAATTCAGTGTCAATACATATAAACTTTTCTTTAGATAACTTATTACATAAGTTTTGAATATTTTTTGATGTAGAAATAAGGTTCATAATGTTTGAAATAACATCAGATTTACTTTAGGGCAAATAATCTAATTATTTTTTAGTTTAAAAAATATTGAAAATATTGTCTAAAAAGACTTAATTAAATTAGAATGTTATTCTAAGATATGTTTTATCTGTAAACAAAAGGAATTTTTATGCATTTGTATCGTTCTCACACTTGTGGAGACTTAAGTTCAAAAAATATTGGAGAAGAGGTAAAATTATCAGGATGGATTGATCGCAAAAGAGATCATGGAGGGTTATTATTTCTTGATTTGCGTGATCAATATGGTGTCGTTCAATTAGTAGTAGACAGTGATAATAATTTTTTTTCAAAGTGTGAAGAAACTAAGTTAGAAAGCGTGGTAACTGTTATAGGAGAAGTAATTAAGCGTTCTGAAGATTTAATAAATGAAAAATTACCGACTGGAAATATTGAAGTAAGTATTAAAAATTTTATTATTGAGTCTATGTCAGATATTTTACCTATGCCAGTATCAGGAGAACATGATCTTGGTGAAGAACAAAGATTAAAAAATCGATTTTTAGATTTGAGAAGATCAAAAATGCAAGAAAATATGATTCTTAGATCTAAAATAATCACTTCAATAAGAAATAGAATGATTGAAAAAGGATTTTATGAGTTTCAAACACCTATATTGACTGCTTCATCTCCTGAAGGTGCAAGGGATTTTCTAGTTCCTTCAAGACTTAATCCAGGAAAATTTTATGCTTTACCGCAGGCTCCTCAGCAGTTTAAGCAATTAATAATGTCTTCAGGATTTGACAAATATTTTCAAATAGCACCATGTTTTAGAGATGAAGACGCAAGAGCAGATAGAAGTCCAGGAGAGTTTTATCAATTAGATCTGGAGATGTCTTTTGCCACTCAAGAAGATGTATTTAATGTTATAGAACCTGTACTATATGGATTGTTTAAAGAATTTTCCAGTTGGGAAGTAACACCATTACCATTTCCTAGGATATCTTATAAAGATGCTATATTAAAATATGGTACCGATAAGCCTGATTTAAGAAATCCCTTAGAAATTTGCGATGTGACGGAATCATTTTTGTTAAAAGGTGTAACATTTAAGGCCTTTTTAGGACAAATAGAAAAAGGTGCTGTAGTAAGAGCGATTCGTGCTCCTTCAGTATCTCAGAAACCGCGTTCTTTTTTTGATAAACTCAATTACTGGGCTCAAGAACAAGAACAACCAGGTTTAGGTTATGTTATATTTTCTGAAAACGATGCTAAAGGACCTATAGCTAAATTTTTATCATTGGAAGCAATAGATAGTATAAAAAAAATATCGGGTGCTGAAAATGGAGATGCCATATTTTTTATTTGTAATAATATTTCAGATGCATCTAATTTTGCAGGTAGAGCTAGAATGCGTATAGCTGAGGAAATGAATGTTATTAAAAAGGATGTATTTAAATTTTGTTGGACTGTAGATTTTCCTATGTATGAATTGGATGTTACGACTAATTCAATTATATTTAGTCATAATCCTTTTTCTATGCCTCAAGGAGGGATGGAAAGTCTCAAGACTAAGGATCCTCTTGAAATCTTAGCATGGCAATATGATATTGTATGTAATGGAATTGAATTATCTTCAGGAGCCATTAGAAATCATAGAACAGATATAATGGAAAAGGCTTTTAGCATAGCTGGATACACATCTGAAGATTTAAAAAAACGTTTTGGAGCACTTTATAATGCTTTTAATTACGGTGCGCCTCCCCATGGTGGAATAGCACCAGGTATAGATAGAATTATAATGTTGCTTGCTGATGAGCCCAATATTAGAGAAGTTATTATGTTTCCTATGAATCAGCAGGCGCAAGATTTATTAATGAATGCGCCTTCTGATATAGATAATGATCAGTTAAAGGAGTTAGCTTTAAAAATTAATAAAAAAGGATGAATAGATTATTCAGAAACTTTTATCAATAGCTTTCCAAAATTTTTACCATTCATCAATCCTATAAAGGCACTTGGAGCGTTTTCTAGTCCTTCAACAGTATCCTCTTTGTATTTAATTTTTCCTTCTTTTATCCATTTTGCTATTCTTTTTATAGCTATGTGGTATTTTTGAGAAAATTGAAAAACAAGAAAGCCTTCAGTTGTAGCCTGATTAGTTAACATGGATCTATGGGTTCTTAGCCCTGATTCAGGTTCTACCAGGTTATATTGTGAAATTACACCACAAACAGCTACTCTGGCATAGTTTGCAAGCTGGTTAATAACCGAGTCGGTGATTTTTCCCCCAACATTATCGAAATAAACATTAATTCCATCAGGACAGTATTCTGTTAATTTTTTGTCAATATCTTCATTTTTATAATCAATAGCAGCATCAAAATTAAGAGTTTCAGTTATGAAAGAACATTTTTCTTTTCCACCCGCTATGCCTACAACGTAACATCCGGCAATTTTGGCGATTTGGCCTACTAATTGTCCTACAGCTCCAGATGCTGCTGAAACAACTACAGTATCTCCAGGTATTGGCTTGCCTACATGTAATAGACCAAAAAAAGCAGTCATACCTGGCATTCCAAGCACTCCTACTGCCGTTTGAATAGGTGCAAGGTTAGGGTTAATCTTTCTTATTGTTGCGGGTGTCGTCACAGCATATTCTTGCCAGCCTAAAGTAAATCCTTCTACTATGTCACCTTCTTTAAATTGTGCAGTATTAGAGTTCACAACTTGTCCAACTGCTCCTCCCATTATTACATCACCTTCATTAAGAGATGCAGCATAACTTTTTGCAGTACTCATTCTTCCTCTCATATATGGGTCTAAAGATAACCATAATATTTTAATTAGGACTTCCCCATGCCTAATTTCTGGTATTGGAGATTCTATAATTTCAAAGTTTTCTGGAACTGGCATTCCAACTGGTCTAGTTTTCATTATTACTTGTCTATTAATATTAGTCATCTTGAACATTCTCCTTTTTAGTTTTTAGAAGTCTTTTTCTGGAGTACTAGCTATACCAAATTTATTTTTAGACATTCTTCCAGATAAAAAAGCTTTTCTTCCTGACTCAACAGCTAATTTCATTGATTTTCCCATTAATACAGGATTATTTGCTAATGCTATAGCAGAATTTACTAGGACACCTTCACAACCTAATTCCATAGCTATACATGCATCTGATGCGGTTCCGACACCGGCATCAATTATAATTGGAACATTGCAGTTTTCAACAATAATTTTGGTGTTAAATTTATTTTGTATGCCTAATCCTGAGCCAATAGGAGAGCCTAAAGGCATAATTGCCACACAACCACATTCTTCTAGTTGTTTAGCAAGAATTGGATCATCGGAACAATATGCCATTACTTTAAAACTATCTTTAGTTAAAATTTTAGCAGCTTTTAGGGTTTCTATCATGTTGGGATATAATGTTTTGTTGTCACCTATTATTTCTAGCTTTACTAACTCCCACCCTCCAGCTTCTCTAGCCAGTCGTAGGGTTCTAACTGCTTCTTCAGCATTATTGCAACCTGCAGTATTAGGTAAGTAGGTATATTTCTTAGGGCTTATTACTTCAGTAAGCCTAGGAGAATCAGGATTTGATACGTTTACTCTTCTTACTGCAACAGTAATAATTTCAGCTCCTGAAGATTCCAATGCTCTGAGATTCTCTTCAAAGCTTTTAAATTTTCCACTACCTATGATAAGACGGGAATCAAATTCTTTGCCTCCTAATCTCCATATATCCTTATTAATATTATTTAATGTTATAATTTCCCCCCCCCTATGAAGTTTACTATTTCAATTTTGTAATCATTATCTATTTTAAACTTACCATATTGAGATCTATTTATTATTTCTAAATTACATTCTATGGCAATATTATTAGGCTTTATTTTTAATTTTTTTAACATTTTATATATGGTTATTTTTTCTTCAAAATGAATAATTTTGCCATTTATATAAACTTTTATTTTTTTCTTATTCATTTAGCGTTTTCATTTCTTGGTTAATTGTATAATTATTGTATACTTTCTTTATTATTCTCTCTGATATTTATTAGAAGGCTCATTATAGGTTTTTTTTATGCAAAAATTAAGTACAATTTTAGTTTTAAATGGACCAAATCTTAATTTTCTAGGAAATAGAGAAAAGAATATCTATGGATCCAAAAGTTTGGAAGAAATTAACGAAAAGCTAACTGTACTAGCTCATCAATATGATTGTGATATAAATTTTTTTCAAAGTAATTATGAGGGCGTTTTGATTGATAAAATCCAAGACGCACGTAATAAATATTCCGGAATCATTATAAATGCAGGAGCTTATACACATACGTCGATTGCATTGTTAGACGCTTTGCGTATATTCTCTAAACCTGTAATAGAGGTGCATATGTCTAATATTTATAGTCGTGAATGGTTTCGTACTAATTCATTTATTTCATATATAGCTGAAGGTTCTATATGTGGTTTTGGTTTTTTAAGTTATGAGATAGCGTTAAAAACTATTATTAAAATGGTTTAAGTCTAACTTGTTAATTAGAGGAGAATGAAATGGGCAGAATTTCTATAGACAAGTTGTTGATAGAAGAAATTTCTCAACTATTAAAAGAAAATAATTTGTCGGAGATTACAATTAAGCAAGGTATGTCGTCTATAACAGTTGCGCGAAATTTAATAAGTGGTGAATTTGCCTCTAATACAACTCAATTTTTGAATATGCCAAAAGGTGAAGATAATACTGGTATGCATATGAATACTCCAGTTCCTGGATCAGTTTCAGCTCCTATGGTAGGTACTCTTTTTATAGCTCCATCTCCGGAATCGAAGCCATTCATCCAAGTGGGAAGTAAGGTTAAAGAAGGAGAACAATTATTTATAATTGAAGCAATGAAGACTATGAACCCCGTTAGATCTCCTTTTAGTGGTGAAGTAAAAAAAATACTAGTAAAAAATAAATCACCTGTAGAATTCGGAGAGATTCTTGCAATTATAGTAGAAGATAAGAAGTAATATCAAAGTGTTTAAAAAAGTATTGATTGCTAATAGAGGCGAAATCGCTGTAAGGATTAATAGAGCTTGTCACGAGATGGGTATAAAAACTGTCGCTGTACACTCTAAAATTGATGACAGAGCTATGCATGTAAGATTAGCTGATGAAAGTGTTTGTATAGGTCCCAATTCTGTAAGTAAAAGTTACTTAAATATACCTGCAATAATCTCAGCAGCAGAAATTACTGGTGCAGAAGCTATTCATCCTGGTTATGGATTATTGTCTGAAAATGCTAAGTTTTCAAAAATTATTGCTGAACATGGTTTAATTTTTATAGGTCCTAAACCAGAACATATATCTATAATGGGAGATAAAGTTTCAGCAAGAAAAGCTATGCAGAAATTAAATATTCCTTTGGTCCCTGGTTCGCCTGGTCCAATCGAGTCCATAAAGGATTTGAAAAATATAGCGAAGAAATTAGGATTTCCAATTCTAATAAAGGCATCTTCAGGAGGAGGCGGAAGGGGTATGAAAGTAGCTCAAAAGAAAAGTGAGCTTGAAAACGCTTGGTACACAGCGAGATCAGAGGCAAAAGCTAGTTTTGGAGATGACAGTGTCTACGTAGAACGATATCTATCTAATCCTAGGCATATAGAGTTTCAATTATTTGCGGATAAATATGGAAATGTGGTTCATATCGGTGAGCGCGATTGTTCGCTACAAAGAAGACACCAAAAAATATTAGAAGAGGCTCCGTCGCCAGTAATTAGAAAATCTGAAAGAAATCTTATGACAAAAACTATTATTAAAGCTGTAAAAAAACTTGGATATCTAGGAGCTGGTACATTTGAAATGTTATATGAAAATGGTAATTTTTATTTTATTGAAATGAATACTAGAATTCAAGTTGAGCATCCTGTAACTGAAATGATTTCAGGCATTGATTTAGTTAAAGAGCAGATTAGAGTTGCTGCGGGTCTTAAACTTACTTTTAAGCAAAAAGATATAAATTTTTCTGGACATGCTATAGAATGTAGAATTAATTCTGAAGATCCTTTTTCATTTATTCCTTCTCCAGGGAAAGTAGAGATGTATCATGCTCCTGGAGGGTTGGGGGTTAGAGTTGATTCTGCACTATATGCTGGATATAACATCCCACCTAATTATGATAGTTTAATTTCTAAATTAATCGTCCATGGAAAAAATAGAAATGAGGCAATTAATAAGTTAAAAAGTGCATTAAATGAATATGTTATAGAGGGAGTTAAAACTACTATTCCTTTGCATAAAAGAATATTGAACGATGCTGATTTTACCAAAGGGGAATATGATATTAGATGGCTGGAAAAGCTATTAAAAAAAAATGGTAAATAAAATAGAAAATCCTATTATAAAAATTGATGCGGAAACTTTACTGGGAGCGTATAAAAAAGGCCTTTTCCCTATGGCTGAGAACTCAGCAAGTCCAGATGTTTTCTGGGTAGATCCTGAGAATAGAGGAATTATTAAATTGAGTGAGGCTAAAATTCCTAAAAGGTTAAAAAGATTTCTAAAAAAAAAACCTTTCGATATTAAAATTAATACTAAATTTGAGAGTGTGATAGATGCGTGTGCTAAATCTAGGCCTGGAAGAGAATCAACTTGGATAAACTCTAGTATAAAGAATGTTTATCTTAATTTACACAAAATAGGATATGCACATAGTATAGAGTGTTTTGAAAATAATATTTTGGTAGGGGGGCTTTATGGAGTATCTATAGGTGCGGTATTTTTTGGAGAAAGTATGTTTAGTTTTAAAACAGATGCGAGTAAAGTAGCATTAATTCATTTAATAGAACGTCTAAGATTTGGAAATTTCATGATTTTAGATACACAATTTTTTACTAAACATCTTAAAATATTTGGCGCAAAAGAAATTATGAGGAATGAATTTATGGATATTTTGAAAGTAGCTATTAAAATTAAGGCTAGTTTTTTTCAATTTAGTTCTTCTGAATCCCTAGAATTTGACTTATATCCTACTGGAAAAGATCTTATTGCTTAGTTAAATCCTCACACTTTACAAGTTTAATTGCATAAATTGGATGAGGAAATTCTGAAATACTCGGATTATTTGAAAATATCCAACTACTAAACAAATTTTTATTATTCTTGCTATTTTCTACTTTTAAAAAGCTTGCGTAATTTGATTTGTCATTATTAATTAAGCAATCATTAACTTTTATTATTAAATTATCTATTCTTTTCTGAGTATCTGGGAAAACCGTAATCATAAAACTCTTGCCAGTGATCTTGTTTATAATTTGAAAAAAACTGGTGTTTTTGCTTTCAGCGTAGGAAAGTCTGATAAAGCTCAAAAAACTTATCAATATAAATATAATGCATATTTTTTTTACCATATTAGTTTATAATATTATATCTATTGTTTCTTATTTAAAGTGTTTATTATTACAGATGTAATTTGATCAGGATCTATCCCCATTAGCTTAGCATCTTCGATTGCATCATCACTTAATTGTTTAATTTCCACTATATTCTCATTTAAGATTTTAATTTTCTCAATACATGAAATGGGTTTATTTTTTTTATCTTTCCATATTTTAGGCAGAAAAGAATTTTTTTTATTTTTTGTCTTCAATTTTATTTACCTCTTTAGAGTTGGGATTCCAAGATGAGTAGCCAGTGTGCTTCTTTTTTAGGTTATTATCAAAAATATTTTGTAACGAGTTATAAGCATCTTGGCTTCCTGTAATATTTGGTACGTGTTCTTTCTGCCATTTATATTTTTTCTTGTTAGTAGGAACGGAGTTTGTGGTTCCAGTTAACCATGCTTGCCAATGGGAAGGAACGGCTGATCCATCAGGTTCACTTTTATAAATCACCCATCTTTTTTCCTTATTGTTTTTTACTAATCTGTAGAAATATTTATTGCCAAAATGGTCTTCTCCTGCTTTTTTTCCAAAAAGTTTTGTGATTAGTAAAGTCACCATATTATTCATATTTAATCTCTATAAATTTAATTAGCTAATTATATGTCTTTATATATAAATTTATATATTTTTTACAGTTGAATGTTTATATTTCTGATAAAGCCTCATCAATCAAAAATTTAAGTCTGTTCTCGTCTAATGCGCCGGCAAATAGTTTGCCATTAATTAAAAATGTTGGAGTACCTCTAATTCCTAATGATTTTGCAAGATCTCGGGTATCGTTAATAATAGTCACTATTTCAGGATCATCCATATC
Source organism: uncultured Rhodospirillaceae bacterium (assembly GCA_964576635.1). GTDB lineage: Bacteria > Pseudomonadota > Alphaproteobacteria > TMED109 > TMED109. Next base: position 8,223 of record CAZNVN010000012.1, on the reverse strand, counting down.
TAACTTTAGCTGTTTAATTTTTAATCCACTACTTTTTGCTATATTAAATATATCTTCTTCAGTCAAGTTTCCTTGAAATTTCATAAGATTACTATGAAAATTAAAATACTTTCCTTGTTTTTGTGCAGCTAAAGCAGCTTTTGCAGCAGAAGTGCTGGTTGTTGATAAAATGGGGTAATCTCTAAAGGATACTTTAATATTGTTATAACTTTTCAGTAAATTAGTTATCGCATCTAAAGATTTTTTGCAGTAACCACAATTATAATCAAAAAATTCAATCAAAATGACACTGGCATTTTTTTCTCCTTGCCAAGGAATATTTTTATCATTTGCAAATAATTCAAAATTTTTAATTAAAAAATTCTTTTTGTCATCATCTTCTTGTTCTGCAACTTGTCTTAATTTTTCAACAGATTTAATAATTAATTCTGGATTATTCATTATATATTCATGAATTATGCTTTCTATTTCTTTTCTGTCTATATTTTCCTCTGAATGACTAACGGATATTAAAAAGATAGTAATAGTAAAAGCAAGTGAGTTAACAATATTTTTAAAAAAAATTCTTAAAGGCAAATTTGATACTCCTAACGATTTATATAAATGTATTTTATAATAAAATTAAATTAATTTAAATTATTTAATTTCTTTCTGCAGAGTAAAATATTATGTCCTGCGCTCTCAGGTCATTGGGTGTTCCTTTTTCAAAGATTTTTCTAGATTTTTTTGCAAATCCTATAGCTAAATCAAACTTTCCTATTCTATAGGCTCTTTCTGCAGCTGCTAAATTTGCACGTCCATGGTTTCCTAATCTAGCCTCAGATATAGATATTAATCTCCACGCATATATATCTTCTGAGTTCATTTCAATTATTTTTTTTAAATTTTTTAATGCTTCTCTAGTTTGATTTTTTTGGTTAACTTCTAATTGAGCTCTAGCTAACGACAGCATTATGGTGTGTTCATTAGGAAGTAAATCTAAAGATAATTTTAGTGCAGTTATGGCTTTTTCAGGTTCTCCATTCTCAAATAACATTTGTCCTAAAAGTTCGGGAAAATACGGATCCTTCGGATAGTTTTTAATGAGATAATTGATTTCTAACAACCCTTTATTAAAATCAGGCATTCTAAGATAGGCAATAGCTCTAGCATATCGATTTACTATAGAATTATTATTTTTAGGATAAAGTAGCAAGGTCTTTCCCGGTGGTTCAGTAAAAGCTATAATTTTAGCTACAATTCTTTGGTATCGTAATTTTTCCTCAGGATTTTCTGTATATTTAAGTTTATTAGCATTTATATTTGCTTCTATTGTTTCTATCCTGTCCTTAAAAAATGGGTGAGTTCTTAAATAAGGATCTTGCCTGCTCTCATGTAGAAGCTCTTTTTTCCCAATAATTTTTAAAAGTTTTACAAGAGGCCTTGCTGAACGTCCTACTAAATTTAAATATTTTAGTGCCGATATATCTGCTGTTTTTTCATTATCTCTAGTGTGTTTTAGGAAATTTCTTTGTGCAACAGTCATTCCTAAAGTACCTAAATTGCTGGCTCCGCCAATGTCAGTATCTACAATTTGACTAGCTACCATTAGTCCAACTGTGATTATAGTACCAATAGCTGCGGCAGCAACCGACCGTTCCTTTGCTATCTCTGTCCTTATTAAATGGCCTCCTGCAATATGTCCTATTTCGTGTGCTATGACTCCTATAACTGCTTCATGATCAGGAGAATGTAAAATTAGTCCTGTATTGATAAATATATTTTGTCCGCCAGCAACAAATGCATTAATACTATCATCGTTTATTAGATACAGCTTGACTGAATTTGAATTTAGGCCAGCAACTTTATATAGAGGTAAAACCCACTCAAGGAGAGTGTTTTGAATTTCAGCATCTTGTATAAGGGAAAGATTTTGGCAATATGAATTTCTAATAAACAATGTAATGAATAACGAAGTAACAGCAAAAAATATACTAATTAACTTAAAAGTACTGAAGTCTATTCTTATATTTATAATTTTGCTTTTAGTCATAGAAAATTCCTGATAACACTAAATTAGGATAATTTTGTACAGTATACTAGTTAAACTTTAGATGGGAGCATCATTTTTGGTAAAACATAATTTCTCAAATAGGTCGGATATCGCAGCTTTTGTAGCTATGGAAATGATGGCAAGAGCTAATATATTAGAATCTAAGGGGAAAGATATTATTCATATGGATGTAGGAGAACCAGGTTTTAATACTCCCAGTCATGTACTGAAATATTTAGAATCAATCATTCAGGAGAGTAGTTATAGATATACTGAAGCTTTGGGTATGCCTAAACTAAGAGAGGCAATATCTTTACACTATAAATTATGGTATAAGGAAGAAGTAGACCCAGGATGTATAGTAGTGACGGTAGGTGCCTCAGGGGCGTTTATCTTATCTTTATTAGCTTTTTTTGATGTAGGAGATAAAGTAGGGATCATGAGTCCCTATTATCCTGCTTATACAAATGCTTTAAAAGCTTTGGGTATAGAGGCTGTGATTATAGAGGGTAATATAAATAATGGTTATCAACCGACACTGTCAATGTTAAAAAATTCATCTTTAGAGCTAAAGGGTTTAATCATTGCATCTCCAGCTAATCCAACTGGTAGTATTATTGATAATTTAGAAATGTTAAAAATATCGAAGTGGTGTGGAAAAAATAATATAAAAATGATTTCTGATGAAATTTATCATGGAATAGAATATGAAAATCGTTCTAACACAGTTTTATCTTATGATAGGAAAGCAATAGTAGTAAATTCCTTTTCTAAATATTTTTCTATGACGGGTTGGAGATTAGGTTGGATTATAGCTCCTAAAAGCGCCATACGTATACTAGAAAGACTTGCCATGGCTTGTTTTCTATGTCCTCCAGCAATTTCTCAACTTGCTGCGATAAAAGTTTTTGATAATTATGATGTTTTAGATAAAAATGTATCCGTTTATAAAAATAATAGAGATTTGCTCATAAATCTCTTCGAAGATATTGGCTTAAGAAATTATGCTCCTCCTAATGGAGCATTTTATTTGTATGTAGATATAACTAAAATTTCTAATAATTCTGCTGATTTAGCATTAAGTTTATTAAAAGATGTAGGGGTTTCATGCACTCCTGGAATAGATTTTGACAGAAAATATGGCAAAAATTTTATAAGATTCTCCTACGGAGGTCCTTCTGATAAAGTATCAGAGGGAGCAAAAAGAATAAAGGAGTGGATAAAAAAGTAAAATTTTAATGAAAATTATTTGGTATTAATATTTTTATTCCACCAGCCACTTTTTGAAGGAGATTTAATGCTTTTTTCTTTCAGTTTTGTTTTTATAGCATAAGGTTTTTTATTTGTATTATCAGTTTTCTTCTCTCTACTGACTATTTTTTTTACAGCCTTTTTCTGCAATTCCTTTTTAGGCTTAATATTATTTATCGTATTTTCTTCATTTTCTATTATTTTTCCATTAGTTCTTTCAATATTAAGTGGAATTATTTCACTGTTTTTTCTAGTCTTTATATTATTTATTTTTTTAATTATTTTATTATCAATTTTTCTATGTGGTTTATTGTTGATTGTCATATTTTTGGCTGCGTCCTCATTTTTTAATTTGTTTTTGGCAGCATTATGATTAATATTTTTTAGCTTGGAGCTTGGTCGTTCTGTCCCCAATCTTTTCTTATTCCTATTTGCAAACTCTTTCTTTTTGCCCATGCGGTTATTCGACTGAAAAGCATTTATATGTTCGATAAATTCGCATTCATTTTCAATTTTTTCATCTGGAATAATATTAATGCTAACTCTGACTCTAGTTTCTATATCAGATAATTCTCTTCTTTTATTGTTAAGTATATTAATAGCAATATCTTTTTTAATTTTACAGTATAGATTTTTTTCGTTTAACCCATTCGCTTTTTCTTGAATCTGACGTAATACTTTTAGGCTTTGTGATTCTAAAGATCTAATTTTTCCACTAGCATGACATGTATGACAATCAATAAATTCTGCTTCATATATGCTTGGTCTTATTCTTTGTCTAGACATCTCTAGTAATCCAAATGATGAGATTTGACCAACTTGTATTTTTGCTCTATCAGAACTAAGACTTTGCTTAAGAGTGTTTTCAATAATTCTATTATTCTTATTGTCAAGCATATCAATAAAATCTATGATTATTAAGCCAGATAAATTTCTTAGTTTTAATTGTCTTGATAATTCTTTAGCTGCTTGCTTATTAGTTTGTAGAGCTGTTTCTTCGATATTTCTCTCTTTGGTTGCTCTACCCGAATTAACATCTACTGCAACTAGAGCTTCGGTTTGGTTAATAACGATATAACCTCCGCTATCTAAGTGAACAATTGGGTTGTGCATTTTTTCTAGCTTGGTTTCAAAGTTATGAAACTGAAATATAGGTATCTTTTCTTTATAATTTTTAATGATTTTTACTTTACTCGGCATTAAAGTCTTCATGTATTCACGAGCAGACTTAAATGCGGATTCTCCATCAATATATATGTTACTAATTTCAGAGGTAAACAAGTCCCTTATAGCTCTTTTAATTATATTATTTTCTTCATGAATTAATACAGGTGCGACGGAGTTTAAAGTAATTGCTCTAATTTTTTCCCATGTGCGAATTATATAACTGTAGTCTCTTTTAATTTCTAATTTGGTACGTTTTTCTCCAGCTGTTCTAATTATAACTGCCATGTTTTCTGGAATATCTAAAGAATCTATTATTAATCTTAGTTTTTTTCTAACATTTGATTGAGTAATTCTTCTACTTATACCTCCTTTTCTTGCAGTATTCGTCATTAATACACAGTATCTTCCTGCAAGAGAAATGTAGGTGGTTAGAGCAGCACCTTTATTTCCTCTTTCCTCTTTTACGACTTGTATTAATAATATTTGGCCCTTTTTTATAACTTCTTGGATTCTGTATTTATTAAAGATTTTTTCTCTTTCTTTAACCAATCTCGAATTAACATTTAAGGCGGCGTTGTTAGAGTCTTGAATAGTCTCTTTTCCATCAATAAGATTCTCACCATCTTCCGAAGAACTATTTTCCTTGGGAGCAAATTTTTCGGTTAGTTCTTTTTCATGTTTAACAAGTAATTTACGGTCTGCTATAGGTATTTGAAAATAATCTGGATGAATTTCACTAAAAGGAAGAAATCCATGCCTTTCTTTACCGTAGTCTACAAATGCCGCCTGTAAAGACGGTTCTACTCTTGCTATTTTAGCTAAGTATAAATTACCTCTAATCTGTTGTTTATTTTTTGTTTCATGATCAAAGTCATCTATTTCATCATCATTAGTTATTATTACCCTTGTTTCTTCTGGATATGCACCATCTATAAGCATATTTTTTTTCATTTATCTTCTCACTCCAAACTGAAATAACTACCTTTTTCACAGGCTCTTTACCATCGTGATTGTATTTAGAGCTCTTATAATAGTTATATTTTTCATCGCTATAATTTTTATATAGTAAATCTATATAGTTTAATTTTTTTATAATATTTGCGTATTTATACATTTTATTAGTTTCTTATTTGAAAATATATTTGTTTAAAACTGTAATTTAAGTATCTTAACTTTAGTAAAATTTTATTATATAAACCAATCTCTATATATTATTATTATCATTTTGTAAAATATCTTCTTACATAATAAACATATTTATATAATAGTACTAATAAGTATTTTTGTATTTCACTATTAAATTTAGAATTAATAAGATTGTTTTGTTAATGTCTTCAAAAATATTTCCGAGATTAAGTTTTTTTATTTTTATGATGATTTTTTTATTTATGTGTTTGGATCAGTTTTCTGCTCCAGCAGCGGAAATTAATTTAGATTTTAAAAACTCAAGTAATAAAGTTAGAATATTATTTTTTTCAAAGAGCTATCTTGGAGGTAATATTTTTACACTTAATAATCCTAAAAGATTAGTCGTTGATTTTAAATCTAAAAAATCAATAAAAAGTAATTTTAAAAAAATAACTTTATTAAATGATTATAGAATAGGGAAGCTAGAAGGGGGTGGTACTAGGATAGTCTTTGATCTAGAAAAAAAATTAAAAAAATTTTCGTATACACCGGTTATATTTGAATTTAATAAAAATTATAGTTTAATTATCGATTTGTACTTTGAAAAATATTCTACTCCTAAAAAAACAATAGTTATTGATCCAGGTCATGGAGGTAGAGATCCAGGTGCTTCTAGGGGTAATTTGAAAGAAAAAAATATCACACTTTTGGCTAGCAAATATTTAGCGCAATTACTAAGAAATAAAGGTTATGAAGTATATTTAACAAGAAATAATGACAGGTTTATTAGACTTTCTAATAGAGTAAAATTTGCAAGAAAAAAATCTGCCGATCTATTTATATCTATCCATGCTGATTCAACATATAATAAAAATACTAGAGGAATGAGTATATATTCCTTGTCTGAAAAGGCTTCAGATATTTTATCTCAGTCCTTAGCAGAATCCGAGAATAAAGTAGATTTAATTGGAGGGGTAGACCTAGAGGAAGTAGAAAAAGAAGTCTCAGATATATTAATTGATTTAACACGACGAGAGACGAAAAATAGTTCAATTGAATTTGCCCAACTGTTTATTAAATATAGCAAAAATTCTGATATTAATTTACTTACTAGACCTCATAGACAAGCTGGATTTGCGGTATTAAAGGCCCCAGATGTGCCCTCGGTTTTAATTGAAATGGGTTTTATTTCTAACAGACAAGACTATAATTTATTGATGAACGAAGAATATAGAAGAGGTATTATGAAACATTTATCGAATGTAGTAGATCAATATTTAGAAAAAAGATAAATTTACTCATAATTAAGTTAGCTTTCTAATGCCGTATTAATTTTTTTTGCTACAATGTTTATTAATTTTTCTGTGTCGTTTATTCTAGCTCCCATAGTTAAAAAACCATGAATTTGGCCCTCAAAGGATATAATTTCTGAGTCGTTACCGAATTTCTTTAATTTCTCAGCGTATGCAAGTCCTTCATCCTTTAGAGGATCACATCCAGCAACTATTACTAGTGAAGGAGGTAAATCACTTAATTGATCTGAACAAATGGGAGACACCCTCCAATCATTATAAATAGAATTGTTATTCTTCTTCTGTATATATTTTTCTTGAAACCATTGCATTAGCTTTTTTGATAAAATATAACCATCATATTTACTCTTTGATGGATAATTACTTCCCATATGTGTTGCTGGATATATAAGAACTTGATAAATGATTGAAGGACCAAAGTTGATTTTTGAGTTAATACAGCATACAGCTGCTAGATTTCCTCCAGCGCTATCTCCACATACAGCAATTTTAGAATTGTTGATAGGTAATCCAAATTTGTTACTTTTAACCCATTCGATAGAAGAAAGAGCATCGTCAACAGCAGCAGGAAAAGGGTTCTCTGGTCCCATTCTATAATCAATTGATATTACATCAAAATTTCCTAAATTAGCTAGCTGCCTACATACCACGTCATGCGTATCAAGATCTCCTATGACCCAGCCTCCACCATGAAAAAAAACAGTAATAGGTAATATATGTCCTTTTTTATGTTGTGCTCCTCTATAGTATCGTACTGGTATTTCAGCATTATTTTTATTAATAACAAAATTTTTAACCTGATAGACTTTTGGTGGTGGTGGGGAAAGGCTTTCTCTCATTGCTAAATAAGCATTGCGAGCCTCAATATGTGTCATTTGGTAGAGAGGGATTCTATCTCCAGATTTTTCAGCTTTTCTTATATCCATTATAATTGATAACGCTTGTTTATTTAATTCTTTATCGACCATTTAAATTGTTGCCTTCATGTTGTTTATAAAAATTAAATTATATACACAATTATTATTCATATTTCTCTGCTTGATTTTCAATAACTAAATTAATTTTTTTAAAGTCATTTAATTTGGAATTTTGAATATTATGCGGAGTGAATGCTGACATACTTTTTATCATTTTATTTTGTATACTTACTATGATCCAATGATATTTTAAATTACTTATGTTTTTAATGTCATGTTTTGAAGGAATATCTCCACTGGGACTATCAGGATGACTGTGAAAATGACCTAATAAAGATATATTATTTTCTCGTGATAACCACTCAGCTTTAAAAATATTTCTAACGTCTATATCAAAGAATTTATATGGATTCTT
>CAZNVN010000011.1:12647-30466 GCA_964576635.1 uncultured Rhodospirillaceae bacterium | reverse complement strand
TTTTCCACAAACATATATATCTTCAAAATTAGCTAGTTTTAAATTAGCACCTATTAAATTAGCATTTGATAGGTCACTATTTACAAAATCAGCATGATAAAGATCTGCACTTGTAAAATTTACATTATTTAAAATGGCTCCTGTAAAATCTGCATTTTTAAGTTTAGCACCACTTAAGTTGACATCGGACAAATTAGCTCCTGTAAAGTCACTATTTTCTAAATTAGCATTATAAAAAATTGCTCCTGTTAAATCTGCTCCTACAAAAACAGAGGATTTCATATCTATATTTTTGGCATTAAGCCCGGTGAGATTAGAAGCTTGTAAATTTGCACCTCTAAAATCCACATCAACCAAAGTTGTATTTCTCATGGAAGCCCCGCTTAAATCTACAGAGTTTAACTTAGAATCAACAATCTCAGTTTCATCAAGATTGGCACCTTGTAAATTTGAGCCTATTAAATTAATATTTTTAAAGCTAGATCCTAAAAAATTAGCTCTTTGCAAAGATGTTTTTGATAAATTCACTTCTGTAAAGCTACTATTTCTCAGAATGCTATTAGAAAAAGTAAATTCCTTAAGATCTATATTTGAGAAGCTACATTCCACACACTCATTTGTAGCTAATAGCCCACTCAATGTTTTATTCTCATCAGCAAAGACTATATTGGAAAAAATAATTAAAATATAAAAATTCTTAACAATTAATTTATTAATCATAAACAGGTTACCTTTACTATATTCAAATGATGTCTATAATTACAGAGTTAATGGAGTAAGTAAAGTATGAGAGGTTTTTCTTGGATATGGATAGTAGCACTTTCTTTATTAGTATTAGCGCTATCTTGGAGATATTTTAGTAATGCCCCTAGTCCAGAATGGATGCAGTGTAAAGAATCTATGCTTGTCCAGATTTTTTCCGGAAAGTGTACCCCGAGTCAATATTCCAAGTGAAAATTTATTTTATAAAATATTTACTCTTATATAAACTCTATATCTAATCCTAACATTCTAATATCTCTTCCTAAATTTAATCTTTCTTTCGATGCTTTTATTTTTATACCTACCAAATCTACATAACCAATTTTAGCTTGAACAAATATTATCTTAGCATTTTCTGTAACAACGCATGGATAATTGTTTTCAACTGTTAATTTACTATCTAAGACATCAGACCAAAGTTTACTTAATTTATCAGGGTTTTCAGCTGCAATTGTAACACCAACTATACCTAGCACATAGTCTTCATTTACTTGCGCTCTCCAATCAGAACCTGCTGGAGGCCAATCAGCATATTTTTCTTTATAATTAGTGTTAGTTACAGAATCTATTTCTACTAAAGCTCCAGGTAAATCTTTAGGATGAAACTGATTATTAGTAAAATTTCCTATATTTTCAAAAGCATTTAATACTCTAATGCCTTTGCTTTCTATAAACTTTCTTCTTTCTAATGCGTCTTCACACTGGAAAATAGTCATATAACCTGCGGGCCCTTTTTTCTTATCTATAAATCTTCCTGCAGTGGTATCAGTAGTGTAAGGAGAAACAACCTCCAAAAACTCTCCACCTAATGGACAAACAATATTATTTAAACCATATTTTTCAACTTCTTCATCTCTAAATGCTGTTCTTATTTTCAACTCTTTATTTATGATTCTCTCAGCTTTATTTAAATTGTAACTAGCTATAGCAATTTGTCTTAATCTCATCTTTTTCCCTTATCTTTCAATATGATTATCTATATTTATTATTGTATAATAAGTTTAAACTTAAATAAATGGGGAAATAAAATGGTATACGCTTTAAATTTATTTAATTTTAGAGATGGAAAAGAAAGCGACTATAGAGAATATTCTGTCAAAGCAGGAAAAATAATTTATGGAAAAGGAGGACAAGTGATTTCATCAGGTTGGAATCCTATTCGTAATATACATGGAAATACAGAACGCAGGCACATGATAATAGTTGAATTTCCTAGTGAAAAAATATTTCAGGAATTTTTAGATGAAGCAGAAAAACAGAATATTCACCCCCTAAGAGAAAACTCTACAACTGATTATATTTGGACACTCTATGAACCATGGGATATTAAAGAATGGGTTAAAAATATTTAAATAGATATATATATTTACCTTTTAAAAATATTCTTAACTATTTATTTCTCTTTATTTAACGCCTTAACGAAAGATTCAATCAATCCAGATGAAGCTCGAATAACGTGTTCTGTTTTAGGGAAATTTCCAGTTTTTACGTCTTTTATAAATTCTTTAAAACCAGCTACCCTCTCTAATTGCATTTTTTCTTTCATTTTATAAAGCTGACGATATTGTTTAGAATGGCGCGGATAAGGTGGAGGGTTATTTCCAAGAATATCCTCAGCAAACAAAAACTGAATGTCTCCTCCTTTGCCTGCACCTATAGAAGACGTTAATAATTTGGTGCGCTTACTAATTTCAGTTAGCAGTTCTTCCGGAATGACTTCAACTTCTACAGCATAGGCGCCAGCTTTTTCAAATTCTTTAATCTTATTATAAACCCAAATAGCCTCATCTACAGTTTTTCCCACCGCTTTAAGACCCCCAGTCCATGTGCTTCTTCTCGGAACCAGACCTGCATGTCCCTGTACAGGTACTCCCGCTTCTGTAGCAGCAGCTATAAAACGTGGACTCCACTGACACATAACGGCATCTGCTCCAATTTCCATCGCCTTATAGGCAAGGCGCACTGCTTCTTCTTCACTTGCTGCTGCAATCAATGGAACAGAAAATGCCATAAAAGTGTTTGGAGCTGCTCTCCTTATAGAAATTGCTAGATCCGGATTATTAGGATCAAATCGTACTTTCATGGTATCTATTCCCGCCTCTTCTGCTGCTATTGCCTCCTCTATAGAAAATGGGACTGTCTCTGTTAAAACACGCTTTCCTTTTAAATCTCTGAGATCTTTTACAGTGTAATTGCGTGTGCCATAGGCACCACCTACGGTCATAATTCTTTTTAAACCCTTTTTCTTAGCGTCTCTAGATGGAATATTTCCATCACCAGTAGCATGGCTTGCCATATATTCCCTCCCTATTTTAACTTATATCATAGTTTTAACAGTTTAATTATCTAATTAAAATTTTTATAATTTATAAAAATATTCTATCTAATGTTTATTATTCTAATTTTTTACACTTATATAAGTAAAATTCTCCACTAGGAAATTTCATATATGCGCTCATTTTTTCTAAATCTATTTCTCTTAACCATTCCATTCGTTTATTAAAAAGTCTAACCTTATTATTTAAAAAACGTATTTCCCAATCTTTCGCTACTCCTTCTTGAGAAACAGCCAATTCGTACCATTTTTTATCATAATACCAATAAAATTCTGGATTATTTATTTTAAAAATATCAAATCGTCCCGTACCTGTCGTTTCTTTGCATTTTATATTGATTTCTTCTGCGAAAACAGGCGAACAAAAGAAAAACAAAAATATAATAATTATATTTCTCATTTCAACAATAACGTTCTGGACCAATCCACTGGGCCTCCGAATAACGATCACCATGAGCCCAACCCAAGGGAAGAATAGTTTCAATATCTTCAAGTATTTGAGCTGTCATGTCAAAATCCATTGCTGCTGCAAGCTCGTGTAAGTGGTCTGTTGAACGTGTTCCAGGAATAGGAATAATATGTTCTCCTTTTGCTAAAATCCAGGCTATCGCAAGTGTAGAGGTTGCTACACCATGATCTCTAGCATATATTCTAAATTTATTAGTCATTAATATATTGGCATCATAATTTGGCTGCATAAACCTAGGATTGTTCTTTGTAAAATCTAAAGTCTGTGCAAATTGATATGATAAAGGACTATCCGTTAATAAAGTTCTTCCCACTGGACTAAATGCTACTAAAGCTGTTCCAAGATTTTTACAAGTTTGAATCAAACCCATTTCTGGAGAGCGTGTAGATAAAGAGTACTCTGATTGTACTGCAGCTATTTGATGTATAGATGTTGCTCTGATTAAAGAAGAGGGAGAAATCTCTGAATACCCAATATTCAAAGCTTTTCCTTTTTTTACCAACTTTGCTAAGGATTCCGTCACTGCCTCTATGGGTATATTAGAATCACGACGATGCACATAAAATAAATCTACACAATCTATGTTCATACGTTCCAGACTTTTATCCAATTCATCTTCAAGATGAGTAAAAGAATTATCAAACCCTCGTGAACCTGTATCAGGATTACGATAAATAGCCGCCTTTGTTGCAATACTGAATAAATTATTTGCTTGTTTACCTTGTTTTTTAAGAAATGACCCTATTCGTTCCTCTGAAGTGCCCATTCCATAAACATTAGAGGTATCTATGTGATTTAGTCCTAAATCTATAGCTGTTTTTAATACATTATTAGCCTGGTCATCATCACAAGGACCATAAAAATTTGTAAAAGACATGGCTCCTATACCAACAGGCGTTACTTCTGGACCTAATTTTCCAATTTTCCGAGCATTATTTGATTTCATTAATCACCTTTTACTAAGTTGTATATCATCTTTCTAAATTTATCATTTACGGTAAAATAATAACCGTTTTCTTCATGTAAAGAGGTTCCAGATGCATGAAATTCAAAAAGATGTTTTTTAAATGACTTTATATCTTTTACCAAGTAATCATTACCAGAATCGTCCTTAATTAAACAAGATTTAACAGACATATTATTCAATTTTTTCTATAGTGCCATTATGTTTTTTCCAAAGACTGAAACCACCCTCAAGATGAAGTACAGGTTTTAATCCCATCTCAATAGAAACTTTACCTGCTAAAGCAGACCTCCATCCACTAGCACAGTAAAATATATATGTTTTATCCTGATTAAATATATCTTTATGATAAGGGCTATCAGGATCTATCCAAAATTCTAGCATACCTCTAGGACAAGAGAATGAACCAGGAATTTTACCCTCTCTTTTTAATTCCCTATAATCTCTAACATCAATAAAAATATAATTATTATTATTTAACTTAGTCTGTGCTTCTTCTATAGATATGGAATCTACTAAGATGTTTGCTTCATCTACCAACATTTTCGCACTTTTAGTAATATTTTGAAACATAGTAAAACCCTCTTGGCTATTATTTTTTACCCACTCCTAAGTCCTACCCTCTGTATACCTAATTCAGCAAGTGTTTAAAAATACTTTGAATCAACTTTGAATCAATTTAATATTCTATAATCGTTGGTGAGTAAGGATTTAAAAAAGGTTTAAATCAACAATTAACTAATATTATTAGTCTTTTTTAGATAATGTTTGGAGTATAAACATATTTTTTAAAAAAAATACAAATATTTTTCCTATTATAGGGGTCATAAACATATAATGAATAATTTTTCTAATGCCTATAGGACTATCCATGTCATAGGATGAAAAGTCTGATTTTTTTAATAGTCTAGAAACAGTAAGATCTTCATATTTACCTATAAATTTTAACAGCATTTTTTTATGAAAACCTGGTGTACGTAATCTAAGAAACTCTCCAGAATAATATTTTGCATAATATCTGCCTTTAGAAAATAAGTTTTTTTTATGTTCAATAGATTTGAATAATCCATAAAAAAATGGTTTAAGAAAATAGGGAAATAAATGTACAAACCATATTCTAGAATGTGATTCATAAGGTATAAATAAATGCGGAACTTCGTGATATGCTAATCCTCCCTTTTTTAATATTCTTCCTTCTTCAGAGTAGTAGAGATATACTTCATCATCCGTAAGATGTTCAACAACTTGAGAACTAATGATAAAATGAAATTTTTCATCTTGAAATGGAACGATTTTTCCATCAGTGGTAATAAACCTTTTTTCATCAATTTTAAATATTTCTTTTAAAATTGCATTCAAATACTCATTATCTTCATTTACATTTACTCCATAAATATTTTTGTAACCTAAAGCAGCAAAATACATGGATTTAAAACCTGACCCACATCCATGGTCAAATATTTTTATTTTGTCTCTGCTAATATTTTTTTCTAAATTTGTAAGCAAGTCCTGAATTGTTATTAGTCCTGTTGGTGGGGAGGACTCCATAGATCTCGCTATTTTAGAATATGTTTTCCATTCCTCTGTAAATGATTCCTTGTTTCTCGCTTTCGAGCACAATTGCTTATAAGATTGTTTTAATTTTATCCAAGTCATTTTTTAATAATTAATACTCTTCTTAGTGAATTGTAGTTATATAAAACTATAACGTATATAAAGAAGGGCATATAATTTACAATCCTTTTTTGTTAGCAGGGACTACGGCAATGGTTGCAAAAACAATATATAAACTAGAGGGAATTATACCTAAGCATGTTGAAATTATTAAATATTTAATATTGTCATCACTAGGAAAAGAACCAAAACACCAATAAATCTTTGTTTTGTCTTCTAAAATGTGAGTAAAACTTATGAAATATAGTATATACCAAATAGATAATAACTTAATTATAATAAAAATGTTTTGTTTAAATCTTGGTGATAATAATGGCATCTCACTCCCACTCAATAGTTCCTGGGGGCTTAGAAGTTATATCATAAGTAACCCTATTTATTCCCTCTACTTCATTAACTATCTTAGTAGCTACATTAGATAAAAATTTTTGATCAAAATAAAAAACATCTGCTGTCATACCATCTACTGAAGTTACAGCTCTTAAAACTAAAGTTTTGTCATATGATCGAGCATCCCCCATAACACCCACACTCTTAACCGGCAGCAACACACAAAAAGCCTGCCATATTTTATTATACAAACCTTCTTTTTTTATAGAGTTGATAAAAATAGAATCAGCCTTCCTTAAAATACGTATCGAATTCTCATCAATTGATCCTAAAATTCTTATAGCTAGCCCAGGGCCAGGAAATGGATGTCTATTAATTAAATGCTCAGGTAAACCTAGATCTTTCCCTAATAACCTAACTTCATCCTTAAATAATTCTCTCAATGGCTCTATCAGCTTTAAATTCATTTTTTCTGGCAAACCTCCAACATTATGATGAGATTTTATCGTTACAGATGGTCCACCTGAAAAGGATATAGATTCAATAACATCAGGATATAATGTTCCTTGAGCCAAATATGACACATTTCCTATTTTTTTTGCTTGCTCTTCAAATACTTCAATAAATTTATTACCTATCGTTTTTCTTTTATCTTCAGGATCTGATATCCCTTTTAAAGAATCTAAAAAAATCCTTGATGCATTTACATATATAAACCTATTACCAAATTTTTTATTGAAAATATCACATATTTCTTGTGATTCCCCTTCTCTCAATAGTCCATGATCAACAAAAACACAGAACAATTGACCTCCTACTGCTCTATCAATTAACGCAGCTGTAACAGATGAATCAACTCCACCAGATAATCCACAAACAACATTTTCACTTCCAATATGACTCTTTATTAAGCTAGTTTTATAATCTAAAAACGAACTCATGTTCCAGCTCTGTTTGCAACCTGATATATCTTGTAAGAAGTTTTTTATGATTTGTTTTCCTTCTAAAGTGTGAACAACTTCTGGATGAAATTGAACTCCATAATATTTCTTTTCTTCATTAGCTATTAATGCAAATGGGGTGTCTTTTGTTTCCGCTACAACAAAAAAATCTTTAGGAATTTTTGAAATGGAATCACCATGGCTCATCCAAACTTGATACTCATTCCTCTTTTGCCAAACATTTTTTGTTAACATGCAAGTTTGTTTGACTTTAACTTTTGCCCTGCCAAATTCACTTTTACCTGAAGATACTACTTCCCCGCCTAATAGCTTTACCAGGCTTTGTTGCCCATAACATATAGCTAAGATAGGAGCACCGCAGTTTATAATATTTTTAGATATAGTTGGAGTGTCAGAAGCAATTACAGAAGAAGGGCCTCCTGATAGAATTATTCCTTTTGGTTCGTTTTTTTCTATATAACTATCAACATTATTATAGGGAACTATTTCGCAGTAAACTTTATGTTCTCTAACTCTTCTTGCTATTAACTGAGTAAACTGACTCCCAAAATCTACAACTAGAATGCTCTCTCTATAAAATTTTTTAATATTATTGTCTTTGATTTTAACCATTATTTTTCTCATACATAGCTATTGAGTCTTCTAAATTGTAAAATTCTTCACATCCAAACAGACATAAAAGATCTAATTTATCTAAATGATGTTTTGCTCTTTCTAAGTTACCAATTTCTAAATAAGTTATCGCGATATAGTGATGTGCAGGAATATAGCCAGGATTTAACAATAATGCCTTATTATAATATTCAAGAGACTTATTAAAGTTTTGCATTTGCCTCTCAATATATCCTAAAAGATTCCAGGCCTCAGGATTTTCATTATTTTGATCAATTAATTTTTTTAAAATATTTTTAGAAGATTCATATTCTCCTTCTTCTATGAGTTTCCAAACTTCTTCAGAACTATTTTTTTCTGAAACATTAGTGCTTTCTTCAGCATCAGAAATACCCCAATCATTGGTTACATTGGGATCTTCTCTGTTCCCTTGAACAAGGCTCACTAATAAAATGAAAAACAAAAGATTATATAAAAATATTTTAAACATTTTCATAATATTTTTTGAACCCTTATTAGAATATTTTTAAAAATATAATAATAAAATCTATAATTAATTATCACCAGTTTTATAATTTGGAGCTTCCTTAGTAACTGCTATATCGTGAATATGACTTTCTCTAACCCCAGCAGAAGATACTTTTTGGAATATGCAATTATTTTTCATTTGAGATATAGATGTATTTCCGGTATAGCCCATAGCAGCTCTTAAACCACCCACCATTTGGTGAGTTACAGATGAAACCTTACCTTTATAAGGCACTCTACCTTCCACCCCTTCAGGTACTAATTTCAACTGATCATTTATTTCTTGCTGAAAATATCTATCAGCGGAACCTCTAGCCATGGCTCCCAACGATCCCATCCCTCTGTATGATTTAAATGTTCTTCCTTGATATAGAAAAGTCTCTCCTGGAGATTCTTCTGTCCCTGCTAGAAGAGAACCAATCATTATAGTATCTGCTCCTGCACCTATGGCTTTTGCTAAATCTCCTGAAAATCTTATTCCTCCATCTGCTATTAAAGGAATATTATTTTTTTTACATATAGAGTAAGCTTCGCAAATTGCTGAAAATTGTGGAACTCCTACCCCTGCAACAACTCTTGTAGTACATATAGATCCTGGACCTATCCCTACTTTTACCGCATCTACTCCAGCTTTAATTAAATCTTTGGCTCCTTCAGCTGTAGCAATATTTCCACCAATAATATCAATTTTATTATTTAATGATCTAATTTGATTTATAAAGTCTAAGACCCTCTTAGAATGTCCATGTGCCGTATCTACAACTATTGCATCAACGCCAGCTGAAATTAATGCTTTGGTACGCACCATCTCTTCTTTTCCTACTCCTACTGCCGCAGAGACTCTTAATCTACCTTTTGAATCTTTAGTAGCCATAGGATATCGTGCGCTTTTTTCAATATCTGAAACGGTTATTAATCCTACACACTTATTCTTATTGTCAACAACTATAAGCTTTTCAACTCTAGTACTCTTTAATGCAGAGATTGCATCTTCTCTATTAACAGTATCAGGAACTGTAACAAGATTTTTTTTAGTCATTAAATTTTTAACAGTTTCATCAAGATCTTTTACAAAACGAACATCTCTATTAGTGATAATTCCCAATAGAATACCTTGACTATCAGTTACTGGAAAACCAGAAACACCATGCACCTTTTTAAGCTTAATAACATCTTTCAATTTTGCATCAGCTTTAACAGTTATAGGATTTATGACCATACCAGATTCAAATCTTTTAACTATTTCTACTTCTCTAACTTGTTCTTCAATGGAGTTATTCTTATGTATTACTCCTATCCCACCTTCTTGAGCCATAGCTATGGCTAATTTAGACTCCGTAACGGTGTCCATTGCTGAAGAGACAAGGGGAATGTTAAGTTTAATTTTACTTGTAAACATGGTTGTTGTGTCTGTGCTTCCAGGAAGAACAGAAGAAGAAGCAGGTCTTATTAAAACGTCATCAAAAGTATAAGCCTCAATTATATCCAATAAATCCTCTTATTTTTGACTGTTTATATATAAAAATTATTCTTATATATAAAAAGAATGTACAGTATTATCTCATTACTCCTACTATTGTCTATAATTAACTCCAACTAAAAATATTTCAGCTGAATCTTTCCTACTAGAAACTGGTTTGTACCTTTTAACATACTGGAATTTTTCTTTCATCATATTTACGAAAATGGGAACCTCACCACCTGTAATTATTTTACAACAAAACTTGCCTTTGTTTCTTAAGAAACTGCAGGCAAGCTTAAATGCATCCTCCGCTAAAACTTGAGATCTAATCTGATCAGTATTTTTATGACCAGTAGCAGATGGAGCCATATCAGAAATGATAACATCAGCATTATTAATTTTTTTTTTAATTAAAAGAGTTAATTTCTCATCATTTATATCTGCTCTTATAAAATGAACACCCTTTATTGGCTGCATTTCTTTAATATCAATAGCAACGACTTTGCCATACAATGGTCCCGAAACTGCATTTATTGATACTTGACTCCACCCACCAGGATACGAACCCAGATCTAATACATGATCCCCTTTTTTAAATAATCTAAATTTTTTATTTAATTCTAATAATTTAAATGCTGATCTTGATCTGTAGTTTTTCTCAGAAGCAGCTAAAACAAAAGGATCATTGATTTGCCTTTCCAACCATCTCTTAGATGAAAGTGTTTTATTTGAATTTTGCAATTTTGTTTTTAATCGTCTTATATTTTCTGGACCAGTATTCATCATAACACCATTAAAGAAAGTAAAAATATAATTAAGACTCCTTATATTCTTTTTTTATAATGCCTTCTACCATTTCCTCTACGAGATGTCTTTGTACTTTACCTGTAGTACTTCTTGGAATATCGTCTTCATCAATTTTTAAAATTGCATAAGGTCGCTTATAACCTGCAAGTCTATCATTAATGGTATCTAATAATTCTTTCTTAATAATTTTAAAATCCTTTTGGTCTATTATTGATATTAAAGCTACAGGAGATTCCCCCCACTTTAAACTTTTTACTTTAACTACAATAGCCTCCAATACTTCTTTATGAGCAAGCAATATTCTTTCTATCTCAGCTGGATAAATATTTTCACCTCCAGATTTTATTAAATACTTTTTTCTATCTATAAAGTCTATTGTACCATTAATGTTTCTTCGCATTACATCTCCCATATGAAACCATCCTCCTCTAAACTCTTCCTTATTAATTTTCGTTGCATTCCAGTAACCACTAAAAAGAGTTGGACCTTTAAATAAGCATTCTCCTGATAATCCTACTTCAACCTCAATATCATTATCATCAACAAATTTAATTTCACAAAAGCTACTTTGAAACTTTGACAAAGAATAATTTATTGAATTTATAGGTATTAAACCAGCAGAAGCAGGGGGTAAACCCGTCTCAGTAGAACCAAACGAATTTAAATATGGAGTAGAAAGCAAACTAGTTATTCGTGCTATTTGTGCTTTAGGAATTAAATCTGCCATGGCACCCATAATTTTAATTTCCATTGGTTCTGTGGGGGTTTTCAATAAATCTTTAATAAAATTATCAATCATTCCTGGCATTAACACTAACCAAGATGTTTTATATTTTTTTATTAAATTTATTATTGATTTGGGTTTAAATCCATCAACAAATGCTACAGAACCTCCAATTATTAATGAACCTATTGCCAAATCAGTAGAAGCCATGTGAAACATAGGGGCCCAAGCAGGAAAAGTATCTTCTGAATTAATACCATATTCTATAACGCAATACATGGCCCTAGCTATAAATGCTCTATGAGATATTATAGCTCCTTTTGGGTAACCCGTAGTACCCGATGTAAATAATATTACCAAGGGATCTTCTCCCCTACCTAAACTTTCTCCACGATATGGATTATGTTTACTTAGATTATTTTCATAAACATTTCCTAGTTTGATAGTTTTTATATCTTTTAATTTTATAGAGTCATATTTTGTCTTGAAACGATCAGTAAATAAAACGAGTTTAGGTTCTACTAAATCAATACAATATTGCATTTCTTGGAAAGTAAGTCTCCAATTTATAGCTGCAACAATTGCTCCAATCTTTGCACACGCTATTTGTAATTCTAGATATTCAGATCTATTTTCAGATATTATTGCTATTCTATCATGAGGTTGTATTTCGTAAGATAACAATAAGGAAGACAGTTTCAACACTCTTTCTAAAAAATCTTTATAATTGTAAACCTTTCCGTCAACATCTATAACAGCCCGTGAAGCAGGATTTTTGTTAACCTGGGATTCAAATAATTCTGCTACAGATAAGCCACTAGATGCTTTAATTAGTTTATTACTTTTATGCATAATTTTTTAATCAGGTTTCATAGAGAATGAATCTTCTACTTTGTCTTCATCATCGACTAATTTAATGGATAATTTACTTACCATAGGCAAGGAGGAATCCATCGACCACTCCGCCAAAGAAGATTCATATAACCTAGTATTAGGATTTTCTAGTATTTCAGAAAATGCAAACCATATAAGAGCACTTTCTAACCCGGCATCACAAAAAGATATCAGGGGTTCATCTGATTTGATTCCTGAAAAATCAAAAATTTTTTTTAAGTTATCTTTATTATGAAAATAGAGGGTGTTATTTTTTAAAATCCATATATTTGGAATGTTTATAGCCCCTGGAATTGTTCCTTTTCTCATAGAGTCTGTGGAACTGTTTATACCCAGGTATTTATCAGAAGATCTAGCATCTATTAACTGTTTTTTTTTGTTTAGATATAATAAAACATCATCTTTATCTGCATAAATATCATTATTTATATTTGGGACAAAACGACCTATTTTAGGCTCTTTAAAACCTGTTTCAGTATCCCTGCTCCAACCATTGGTCCATGCTGAAATTCCTCCATCAAGAATAGAAACATTACTATGTCCTAAATATTTCAAAGTATAGTAAATTGCGGCCGCTTCCGCAGCACTATACTTGCCTCTTCCAGATGAAACAATAATCACTCTATCTTTGTTTGAAATTCCATGATCTTCAACTACTTTTACCAATTTAGTAACTGCAGGAAGTAAAAAATAACCTTTTCCTCTGCTCTCCCTCCAGCCGTTTTTATAAAAATTCGTATACACTGAACATGGGATATGTGCTAGCTCATAGTTTTTTTTTCCTCTGTGCACTTCTAAGACTATTAAGTTATCATCACATGTTTTTCCTTCTAACCAATTAACATCAACTAAAGATTGTGCATCTACAATTGTAATTTTTGATAGAACAAGTACACAAATCAAAGAAGATAAGATTGCTTTGTTTATTTTAATCAATAAAATTCCTCCTTAATCATGAACATGCTCAAATTCATTATAGGCTAAGACTATGACAAATATAGATATGATATCATAGCCTTTTTTGGTTATCCTTCCCTTAAATGAAAGTTATTGTCATTGAAAAGTAACAAAACAAAGGGAAATTAACATGTGGAATTCTCCTAAAATTCGCGAGTTAGCAGTTGGATTAGAAATTAATTGCTACGCTTGCGCAGAACTCTAGTTCTTAGAAATTAGAATTTTATTAATTTTCACCGGCTGCTGTAATAGCTAGGATTAAACGGAGTATATTGTTATGCATATACGTGTGCTAGGAGCAGCAGCAGGTGGAGGTTATCCTCAGTGGAACTGTAATCATCCTAACAGTAGAAAAGCTAGAAACAAAGATCCAAATGCCATAGCACGAACTCAGTCATCAATTGCAATAAGTAGTGATGGTCTTCGTTGGTTTATATTTAATGCCTCACCAGACTTAAGACACCAATTATGGAACAATCCTATTTTAATGCCACAGTCCAGTGATCCTCTTAGATATAGCCCAATAATGGGCGTACTATTAACAAATGCCGATGTTGATCACACAGCAGGATTAATTAACCTAAGAGAATCACAAAATTTTAATTTATATGGGACAGAAAGAGTTTTAAGTGTACTAGAAAATAATTCTATTTTTAATGTTCTTAATCCAAAGTTTGTTAAACGAAAACCTATAAAGTTGGATGAACCTATAAATCTTGAATACATCGACGGAAAGGTTAGCGGAATAACAGTTATTCCTTTTGCTGTTCCTGGTAAAGTAGCATTGTGGCTTGAAGATGAATCTAAAGGGCCAAATTTTGGTTCTGTAGATGAAGACACCATAGCATTAGAAGTTAAGAATGATCAGGGTAAAACAGAATTTTTTTATATTCCTGGTTGCGCCAACGTACCCGAATGGCTCAAGAAAAGAATTAATAATTCTGATTTAATTTTATTTGATGGAACGTTATGGACAGATGATGAAATGATTAGAGAAAAAGTAGGAATAAAAACAGGAAAACGGATGGGACATATTAGTATGTATGGTAGTGAGGGATCTATAGAATCTTTTAAAAATATAAAAATAAAAAGAAAAATATTTATACATATTAATACAACTAATCCAGCACTTTTAGAGAACTCAGATGAGAGAAGACTTGCTAATGAGGCTGGCTGGGAAATAGCCTATGATAATATGGAATTAAAAATATGATAATGCCAGCACCATTTTATCCTGGACCCGCAAAAAGACAAAAAAGTGGTAAACCAATGGATAGAGAACAGTTCGTTTTGGCATTAAAAAAACTTGGAGAGGAAAGATACCATAGCCTGCATCCCTTTCATAAACTTCTTCATTCTGGAAAATTATCACATGGACAAGTACAAGCCTGGGCTCTTAATAGATTTTATTATCAATGGTCCATACCTAGAAAAGACCTAACTCTAATGGCTAGAATTGACGATATAGACCTCAGACTAGAATGGAGATCAAGAGTAATTGATCATGAAGGAGATATTGACGGAAGCGGTGGGATAAAACGATATTTACAATTATGTGAAAAATTAGAATTAGATATAGAATATGTCAAATCATTTAAAGGTCTTTTACCAGCTTCAAAGTTTGCCGTAGATAGTTATGTAAGTTTTGTCCGCGAAAAATCCCTCTTAGAATCAATAGCTTCCTCATTAACAGAAATATATGCACCTGCTATACATAAAGAAAGGATTGAAGGTTTGTCTAAACACTATAAATGGGCTGACGACTATGCACTTGCCTATTTTATAAAAAGAATAAATCAAGCAAGAAAAGATGTGGAATTTGGGAAAGAATGGGTTATTAAAAATGCTCAAACTAGAGATGATCAAGAATCTGTTTTAGACGCGGTTCGTTTTAAAACACAGGTGTTATGGGCTCAATTAGACGCTCTTCATTATGCTTATGTGGAGCCTGGCTTTATTCCCCCAGGAGCATTTATACCAAAAGGTTTTAAAAATAAATTTGGATAGATATATGACAGAATTATTAATACTGAAGGAAGAACATATTCCAAAACTTCCACGTCATGCTAAATTAAGATATGATAATGCTAGAAAGAAATGGATTATTAATGCACCTGAGCGAGTTTTTGAACTTGATGAAATAGCAGGAGAAATAATGCAATTAGTAAATGGTGAGTCCTCCGTAGCATTAATTATAGATAAATTAGCAGCTAAGTTTTCAGGAGCATCAAGAGAACAAATATCCAAAGATGTTATAGGCATGCTCCAACTTCTTGCCGATAAAGGATTTGTAATAAAATGAAGAAAAAGAATTTTGAGATACCATATGCAGTTTTATGTGAACTTACCCACCGTTGCCCTCTATCATGTCCATATTGTTCTAATCCTATAGAACTAGAAAAAAAGTCTAATGAAATAGATACAGATACTTGGAAACGGGTGCTTACAGAAGCAGCAGGTATGGGCATACTTCAGGCACACTTTTCGGGAGGAGAACCTACAGCTAGAAAAGATTTAGAAGAATTAGTACAACACGCGTGTTCTCTTGGAATTTACACCAATTTAATTACTTCAGGCGTATTAATAAATGAGCAAAGATTAAAAAATTTATATGAAGTGGGACTAGACCATGTTCAGATATCTTTTCAAGATACAGATTCTGATAATGCTAATAAAATCGCTGGTTATAAGGGTCATGAAAAAAAAATTACAGCAGCTAAATTAGTAAGAAAAATAGGACTTCCCCTCACAGTAAATGCAGTTATGCACAGGCAGAACCTCCATAACCTTGAGCCCATGATAAATATGGCTACTGAACTGGATGCAGAAAGATTAGAAGTTGCTCAAGTACAATATTATGGTTGGGCTCTCAAGAATCAAACTGCCTTCCTTCCTTCAAGAAAACAACTTGATATTGCTACTAAATTAGTTGAAGAATATAGAATTAAGCTTAAAGGAATTTTAGCAATTGATTATGTTGTTCCTGATTATTATGCAAAAAGACCAAAATCATGTATGGGAGGTTGGGGTAGACAATTTCTTAATATAACACCTGCAGGAAAAGTTCTGCCTTGCCATGCCGCAGAGTCACTAAGTTTCTTAAACTTTGATAATGTTAAAGATAAATCACTTTCATGGATTTGGGAAAAATCCAAGGCTTTCAATAGATTTAGAGGAACATCTTGGATGCCTGAACCTTGCAGATCTTGCGACAGAAAAGAAATAGATTGGGGAGGCTGTAGATGCCAAGCTTTTGCTTTAACAGGAATTCCGGAAGCAACAGACCCAACCTGTGAATTCTCTCCATACAGAAAAGTTTTGGATGAACCTTTATCAAAGATTGTAGATAAAGTGCCTGAATTTATTTACCGCAGAATAGAATAGAAATAGTTTATTCACTTATTTCTTCTGGAATCTTGAAGATCTGTCCAGGATAAATTAGATCAGGATTATTAATATGACTGCTATTAGCCTTGAATATTAAAGTATACATTACACCTCTTCCGTAAAATCTTCTAGAAATTCTCCATAAGCTGTTGCCTGGCTGAACTACCACAGTGTTTTCATCTATTCCTTCTACGGTTGAATAATCTGGCTGGCTAACAGGAGTATCTATACTAGAAATAATGTTTTCGTTAACAAATTGATTAAATCTTAATACATAGTCCCCAGCCTTGATTGGCTTTCTTAAGGTAATGTTCCAAAAGCCTTCGTCATCTGTGATTCCCCAACCAATTCTATTTCCATCTATATACACTTCTACTCTGGACCCTGGTTGAGCTTTACCTGCTAATTTTAGGGTACCCTCCGGAGTATATGATAAAGCATCAAAAGTCAGGCTTTTTTGTTCTTCTAAAACTTCAGATGAATCCGTAGCACCTTGTATAACTTTTTTTACTGCACCCTCTTCATCTTGAATAACTATTAATTGTTCCTCATTACCAGATTCAATTAAGGATTCATCTACAGAGGATGATATATCTTCTGTAATTTCAGCTAGCTGGTCATCTTTACTAGGTACTATATCTTCGGTCGTTTCAATAGATTTTTCAGGAATCATAATTGCTGCATTTTCTTTTGACTCTATCCCATCTGCTAAAAGTCTTAATTCATAAGTTCCTGGATCTAATGGCTCCTCAGTAATATATACAAATTCGCCGAATTGATTTGCTTGAACTTTAGCTATGACACTGTCTCCACTTAGTATTGTCACCTCAGAAAATTTTTTTGCTCTACCGGCTATAACTAAACCATCTTCATCAGCTTTAATTAATATATTTGGGTGTAATTTTGGAAGAATATTTTTCGAAAAATCATAACAAGCTAATTTATTTGGTAA
>CAZNVN010000011.1:4470-12637 GCA_964576635.1 uncultured Rhodospirillaceae bacterium | reverse complement strand
AGAGGAACATATTTTATTATCAACAATATTATTATAAGTAATGCCCCTATCCCAGCTATATCTTTCCAAGGAAGATAATTCTTCATTTTTTTCTCCAAGTATCAATTAAGATACAAAGTATTTTAGTTAGCTTCTTAAAATTAAATTAGCTCCATTGTATATAATAAACTTTGAATTACTGTAACATATAGATGCTAACTGTATATTCTGATATAATATAGTAACTGGTCAACAATTAATAACACTGTAATTCAAATTTTTTAATTTCTGCTAACAAAGATTCGTTATTTAATATAGAGTAGCACTGTTTTAGAAATAAAAAAATAGAGATAAGTTTAAATGTTTTATAAGAAAAAGCCTACCATAGCAATTTTTTGTGGATCCCAAAAAGGTAACAAAAATATATATAATTCTCAGTCAAAAAAAATAGCTAAAATTCTTTGCGAAAACTCATATCCAATAATTTATGGAGGAGGCAGGACAGGATTGATGGGAGCAATATCTAATACTATTAAAAAATCAAAAGGGAAAATCATAGGAATTTTTCCAAGTTTTTTAAACATCCAACAATTAGCTCAAGAGGGATTATATAAATTTTATACCGTAAAAACTCTAAGTAATAGAAAGAAAATAATGATTAGTAAATCCGATGCATTTTTAATATTACCTGGCGGATTTGGAACATTGGATGAATTACTTGAAGTGCTTACCCTCAAACAACTGGGATTAAGTAATAAACCAATTATAATTTTTAATATTTATGGGTTATGGAACCCCTTAAAGAAGTTATTTTTATTTCTGAAAAAAGAAGGATTTGTTAACCACAAAGACATAAAACATGTATTTTGGGCAAATAGTACTGATGAAATCTTAAATTTTCTAGATAATAATTTTCATAAATAATCTTGACAATTAATTAGATTTATAAAACAAAACCTATAAGTTCAAATATAACTTTAAGTGTTATTTATCTTTCAGGAGAACCAAGAATGCCAAAGATAAAAGTTAAAAACCCAGTAGTAGAAATTGATGGCGATGAAATGACAAAAGTCATATGGGAAATTATTCGTGAAAAATTAATAATACCATGGTTAGATATTGATATAAAATATTTTGATCTAGGTATAGAAAATAGAAATATTACTTCTGATCAGGTCACTATAGACTCTGCTAATTCTATTAAAAAATATAATGTCGGTATTAAATGTGCAACTATTACGCCTGATGAGCAAAGAGTAACCGAATTTAAGCTTAAAAAAATGTGGAGATCACCAAACGGAACTATACGAAATATTTTAGGTGGAACTGTTTTCAGACAACCCATAATATGCAAAAATATTCCTAGATATGTTCAAGGCTGGACCAAGCCCATAGTAATTGGACGTCATGCATTTGGAGATCAATATAGAGCTACTGATTTTATAATACCGGGCTCAGGAAAATTAATTATGAAATTTATTCCTGATAATGGTGATAAACCAATAGAGCACGAAGTATATAAATACAAAAATAGTGGTATTGCTTTAGGTATGTTTAATTTAGATGAATCAATACGTGGCTTTGCAAGATCCTGTTTTAATTATGGTTTAAAGTTAGGATGGCCAGTGTATCTTTCAACTAAAAATACAATTTTAAAAGTTTATGATGGAAGATTTAAAAATATATTCCAAGAGATTTATGATACTGAATTTGTTTCAAAATTTAAGGAAAAAGGAATTACTTATGAACATAGATTAATTGATGACATGGTTGCAGCAGCTCTAAAGTGGGAAGGTGGTTTCGTATGGGCATGTAAAAATTATGATGGGGATGTACAATCAGATACAGTTGCCCAAGGATTTGGTTCATTAGGATTAATGACTTCTATTTTAATGACACCAGATGGTAAAACAGTCGAAACTGAGGCTGCTCATGGAACGGTTACCCGTCATTATCGCGCACACCAGAAAGGAGAACCAACATCTACAAATCCTATAGCTTCAATTTTTGCTTGGACAAGAGGCCTCTGGTATAGAGGACTATATGACTCCAATGTAGAATTACAGAAATTTGCTGAGACTATAGAAAATATTTGTATAGATACTATAGAAAATGGGAAAATGACTAAAGACCTAGCATTACTAGTTGGCAAGAACCAAGATTGGCTTGAGACGATACCCTTTATGGAAGAGTTAGAGAAGAAACTTAATAGTGTTATGAATAGTTAAGACTTAATATTTTTAATTTCTTGTATTATCTTATTTAGAGCTTCTTGAGCATTACTATAATTAGGGCCTCCACCCTGAGCCAAATCTTCTCTACCTCCTCCTCCTTCTCCTCCCAAACACTTTACCCCTATTTTAACCAGAACTTGGGCATTAAATTCTTTTTTAAGTTTTTCTGTTACACCAACTACTATAGAAGCTTTTTGTTTATCAATACCAATAATAATTACTACACCCTCAACTATCTTCTTTTTAAATTCATCTACTAATCCCTTAAGATCTCTGGGAGATACTGCTTCTAATACCTTTGTAATAACTTTTACGCCAGATATCTCGGAGTAATTGTTATCTTTTTGAGAAATAGAAGAAGTATTTATCTTTTTATTAAGTTCTATAATCTTTTTTTCCAAATTTTTTCTTTCTTCTATAAAACCAAGAACCCTATCTCTCAATTTTTCCTTGGATACTTTAAGTTCAGAAGATAGTTCATTTAATATTTCATTTGATGATTGAATATATTTTATTGCAGCTTCTCCAGCCACTGCTTCTATCCTCCTAATACCTGAACCCAAAGCAGTGTCAGAGATAATTTTTAATAAGCCTATCTCTCCCAAATTTGAAATATGTGTTCCCCCACATAACTCTAATGAAAAAATATTTTTTTCATCAAATTCTTGTTTACCATCTTCCATAGACACTACCCTTACTTCTTCGTTATATTTCTCACCAAACAACGCCAGTGCTCCAATTTTTTCAGCTTCCTTAATTTTCATTACTTTAGTAGTTACTTTTCCATTAGCTCTTATTAAAGAATTAATATCTTTTTCTATATTAATAATATCTACCTTATTAATAGGCTTGTCATGACTAATATCGAACCTTAATCTATCTGGTGCCACCATACTTCCTTTTTGGGTAATATGATCTCCTAGGTATCTCCTCAAAGATTCATGGAGCAAATGAGTAGCGCTATGATGAATGGCTAGACCATTTCTTCTCTCAGAATCTATATTTAAAGATAAGGACATTCCTTTAGAAAGGGATCCCTCTATAACATCTATTTCATGAATAATAATATTTGAATATTTTTTAGTATCCTTAACTTTTGCTTTTCCTTTTTTCCAAATAAAAACTCCCTTATCTCCCTGTTGACCACCCGCTTCTCCATAAAACGTTGAAATGTCCGTAACCACGTAAGCATGATCACCCTTTTTAATTTCAGCTACTTCTCTATCTTCATAAACTATTGAAACAACTTTTGCTTTGGTCTCAATCTTTTCATACCCTAAAAATTCAACATATTTTTGATGATCTTTAATACCTAACCATATGGAATCAGTCTCTTTAGCTCCTGATCCTGCCCATGAAGCTCTAGCTACTTCTTGCTGAGCTTTCATACATTTTTGGAATCCTTCCATATCTAAAACATGACCTTTACTTCTTAAAACATCTTCTGTGAGATCAATGGGAAATCCATAGGTATCATATAATTTAAATGCTATCTCTCCAGAGAAAGACTCGGAAGAAGATAAATCTAGAATTGATTTTTCTAATAAACCCATGCCTCTTTCTAAAGTTTCTTTAAACTTAGTCTCTTCATTTTTAAGGGTTGAAATAATTAATGCCTTAGCTCTACTGAGCTCAGGAAAAGCCCCTCCCATATTATGTTCTAAACAATCTACTAGCTTCCAAAAGTGTGTATCTTGAATGCCCAGTTTATGAATATGACGCATTGCTCTCCTCATAATTCTACGCAATACATAACCTCTCCCTTCATTAGTAGGTAAAATTCCATCAGCTATTAAAAAACTAGAGGCTCTCAAATGATCTACAATAACTTTATGTGAATTTAATTCGTCTCCTAGAACATCAAAGCCAGCTATATTTACAGAATCTTCTATCAATCTTTTAAAAAGATCTATTTCATAATTATCATTAACTCCTTGTATAACAGCGGCCATTCTTTCTAAACCCATTCCTGTGTCAATAGAAGGGCTAGGTAAATTAGAGCGTTTGCCTGATTTATGCATCTCATACTGCATAAATACTAAATTCCAAATCTCAATATACCTATCACCTTCCTGATTGGAACTTCCCGGTATTCCTCCCTTAATATGCGAACCATGATCATAGAATATTTCAGAACATGGACCACATGGTCCTGTATCTCCCATCGACCAAAAGTTATCTGAAGAATTAATTTTAAGTATTTTACTTTCTTCTAAGCCCGAAATTTTTTTCCATAGTAGAAATGCCTCTGTATCTTCTTCATAAACAGTTACTAACAAATTTTCTTTTTTAAGCTCAAAAGTATTTGTAACTAAATCCCAAGCGTATTCTATTGCTTTCTCTTTGAAATAATCTCCAAAACTAAAATTTCCTAACATTTCAAAAAAAGTATGATGTCTTGCTGTATAACCTACATTTTCAAGATCATTGTGTTTTCCTCCTGCCCTTAAACATTTTTGAGATGTTGTTGCCGTTGAGAAAAGACTTTTTTCCGCACCAGTAAAAATATTTTTAAATTGTACCATACCTGAGTTGGCAAATAAAAGAGTAGGATCTTCATCAGGTATCAATGGAGATGAACTAACTTCTTCGTGACCTGCTTTTACAAAATAATTTAGAAAAGACCTTCTAATACTATTAGTAGAATAAGATTTGCCCATAAACTTCTCCTAGACACTCATTATATATACTAATACAGGAACTAGAAATAAATTAAATATTTTTTAAAGTGATATAAATATAAGTCTGTTATGTTCTATAATTTTAATTATTCAGATGTAGCAACTGTCTGCTCATTATCGTCTTCTAATTCTGTTTCCAAATATTTTTGTAATCCTGCACTTTTTTTAACAGCCACACTAATTTCTTCTGCTACTTTACTGTTATCCTTAAGGTATAACTTAGCATTTTCTCTCCCTTGTCCTATTCTTTCATTTCCATATGAATACCAGGAACCTGATTTTTCTATTATTCCTTCTTTAACTCCTAGATCAATTATTTCTCCTAAATAACTTATGCCTTCTCCATACATAATATCAAACTCTACCATTCTAAATGGAGGTGCTACTTTATTTTTAACAACCTTCACTCTAGTTTGATTACCTACAACTTCCTCTCTTTCCTTTATTTGACCTATTCGTCTTATATCCAACCTGACGGATGCATAAAATTTTAACGCATTGCCTCCTGAAGTTGTTTCAGGACTGCCATACATTACACCTATTTTCATTCTAATTTGATTGATGAATATTACTGTCGTTCTAGATTTAGATATTGATGAAGTAAGCTTTCTTAAAGCTTGACTCATTAATCTCGCTTGCAATCCTACATGAGAATCTCCCATATCTCCTTCAAGCTCAGCTCTTGGTACTAAGGCAGCTACAGAATCAATAACTAAAACATCGACAGCTCCAGATCTAACTAAGGTATCTGCAATTTCTAATGCTTGTTCTCCCGTATCCGGTTGACTTATCAATAAATCTTCTACTTTTACTCCTAGTTTTTTGGCATAAACAGGGTCCAATGCGTGCTCTGCATCAACAAATGCACATACGCCTCCTGCTTTTTGAGCTTCTGCTGCAACGTGAAGCGCTAGTGTTGTTTTTCCAGAACTTTCTGGTCCATATATTTCTATTATACGCCCCCTTGGTAAACCTCCTATTCCTAGAGCTATATCTAAGCCCAATGATCCCGTAGAAATAGATTCAATTTCCACAACATTATTTTCACCTAATTTCATAATGGAACCTTTTCCATAAGTTCTCTCTATCTGTCCTAAAGCCGCTTCCAATGCCTTATTTTTATCGTTATCTTCCATATTTACTACCTTTAATTCTGGTTTCTTTTCTTGATTAACCATTTTTTAATCTCCTGCTATATAAACAAAAAAGCTAATTATAATCTATATACAAAGCAATATGATCATGTTTTGTTCTATAATTTACACACACAAAAAAGATTAAGTCAATAGTTTTGTTCTTATTTTGTTCTCTATAATCACTCCTCTCTGTAAGATCTTTCATGTTTTTCATGACGTTCTTGTGCACTAATAGACAATAATGCAATAGGCCTGGCATCCAGACGCTTAAGTGATATAGCCTCACCTGTTTCAGTACAATAGCCATAATTACCTTCTTTTATTCTAACAAGCGCTGCATCAATTTTTGCCAAAAGCTTTCTTTGTCTATCGCGAGTTCTCAGTTCTAAAGCCCTATCTGTTTCCGTAGAAGCTCTATCAGCTATATCTGCTTCGGGAACACTGTTGTTTTGAAGATTATCTCTAGTTTTTTCAGAATCTTCTAATACTACAGTTCTCCACTTCTCCAACTTAATTTTAAAATAAAGTAGCTGCTTTTCATTCATAAATTGCTCTTTTTCCGAAGGCACATAATTTTCTGGGAGAGTTAAAATCGTTTTCCTTTTTGAAGTTTTATTTTTTTTCTTGGTATTTTTTTTAGCAGTTTGCATTTAGCAACACCTTACAAATATTTTTTAAAAGTTCAAAAATTATATTAATGATTCTAAAATAAGCAAGATTACTTTTAAAAATAATATTTCATTTCTAATTCTAACCAACTATCTTGCCTCAGAATATATAATGTAGAGCCAGATCTTCCATTTTGATAAACAGCTCCTTTGATATTATATGTTAACGAATCATTGATCCTTTTACCAAAATCAAGCTGATAGGTTTGACCATCCCCGTCCAAATCAAAAATAGAGCTTAAAGAAATTTCAGTATTTAAATTATCATTCAAAGAAAATTTAGTCGCAACAAACAAATCATCTTGCAGTAATTCACCAGATCTACTTCTACGACTATCAAAGTTATATTCCAATATAAATCCTAAATCCCCATTATCACCTAAAACCCTATACATTGTGTGTTCTAATCCAATAACAGAAGCTAAAAATTCTGTTCTCCTTAATTTAGAGTCCCTTTGTCCATCTCTGCCTATAAGTTCTAGTTTGTATAAAGTTGGACCAGCTGTTTTTTGAATAGTTCCTCCTATTTGCCTTATTCTTTGGTAAGCTGCTCCATAATTAGTGACTCCATCAATAATCCTTAAATCTATTGAGGGTTGTTTGGCATATCCTAAAAACAAATGTGAGCTTATATCTATTTCACCATAAGTATTTAGCCACCTGAAAGCGACTTCTGGTGTCCACTGACTTCCTCCCTCAAATTTAGCATCACTTTTCAAAAAATGAGGATCTGTTCTCAAGCGACCTTTCTTTCCTGGTGTAGGTCTTTCTCTGAAATAGGGTAACAAATAAAACTCAAAATAACCTACATCTCTAATTAGAGTAATATTTCCCAATGGTTGTCCTAATTTAGTTTTATTATTAGGATCTTCAACCTCGTCAAATTGATTTATGATATCAACTAAATTTTTTGATTCAGTAATTCCCCAGAAGACTTGTCCTATACCAATTGATGCCTCCCAATCATCTCCATATTTAGTATATAAGAATTCTCTTATATCTCCTTTAGACCTATTTGGGTCTGCACTATCTAATCTAATAAAGGGTGTAAATATTAAGGAACTTTGTTCATCAAAATCCTTAAAAATTTCAGGTTTTATTGCAATGGAAAAATTATTATGTTTTTGTCCAGAATAGGCTGGCTCAGAGGGAAAATATCTACCTGATAATGATATTTCACCTTTAAACTCCATATTTTCATAAAAAGAGTACGCTATCCCATTAATTATAAAATAGTAACTAAATGTGCAGCGGTCAAATCGTCTCTTTTATTTGCTAGCCTTGGGAGCGAGCAGTATTCAACTATTTCTTATGATTAAGATACCAGGGATCATACGGAGAAATTACTCAAATATTTACATTGCGATATCAGTATGGGAGATCAAATTAGTATTAGAAAGTCTAGAATAAATAAAGGGTTTAGTTTAACAGTTCCCGGAGATATATCAAGTGCTAGTTTTTTGATTGCA
>CAZNVN010000011.1:381-4460 GCA_964576635.1 uncultured Rhodospirillaceae bacterium | reverse complement strand
TAATTATAAAATAGGAAAAAAATAAAAAAAAATAACTGGCCTTCATATTTATACTATAGTTCTTACCGAACACGCTTTAAAGCCTGACGATTAAAGTCACTATCTTTTAAACCAGATTGAAATTTTATACTTTCAATAATAATTTCAGTTTCTTTAGCTGTGTTATGGTTAACCATATGCAAAAAATGTGAACGCCAATACTTGTCAAGATATAGTTTGTAGTCAGAAAAAACTAATGTCTTTAGCAGGGATTCTTTACGATCATAAAATTCTATTTTCCAAACTCTAAACTCATCATAATCAGTCCATATAACTCTCTTTGTATATCCTGAAGATTTGTCAACAGGATAATCTTCAGAATTAAAACAGGTAATTTCTTCTTTTCCAGGGCAAGGAATATCCTGAATCCATTTATAGGTATATTTTTCTATTTCTTGACTAGAAAGATCTTCATAAGCGAATTCTGATCCAACAAATGATCCTGTTTTATTATCTGAACTTATTCTTTTAACCCTTTTAAGAGCTGGCAAATATAACCATTGATCATCAGGACCCTGCTTATGAGTAAAGGTTAAAACTGCTGTTCCTGAAACATCACGTGGATGTTCAAAAATAAATATGGATTTATCTCCATCTTCCAATACTTCAAGAGTCTTGGAATAAAACTCTCTAATACTTTCCTCTCCCTGTGCATTCCTGAGTTTCATTTTCATCTGGGAAGTTGTATCTTGAAACCCCTCGTCCCTTTTATCTCCTTCAATGGCTAACCTCAACCCCTTTTCTTCTGGAGATTCAGCTAATGCAGCAAAACAAGTTAATAAAAAAATACAAAAAGCTATGATAGAAAATTTATTTATATTTTGTTTCATGATTAAATCCCAATTTCTATTTTATGATTTATTAATTAATTTTTCTAATTTTATTAACAATGGAGGAAGAAAGAAAAAATCTGCTATTAAAGCTAAAGCTATAGTGATCATAGATAATTGAGCCAAATCAGAATTAACCCTAAAACCAGAACTTGCTAAAATCATAAAACCTCCAACTAAAGCGATAGAAGTTACTACTAAGGCAAAACCAACTGTTGAAAAAGCGTATTTTATAGAATCCTCTGGATTCTTACCTAATTCTTTCCTGCCTCTTAAATATTTGCTTAAAAAATGAACCGTATCATCAACTACTATACCTAAAGTCATCGCTCCTACAACAGCAATTGCTATTCCTACTTCTCCCACAAAATAACCCCAAATACCAAAGGCCATAGCGGCAGGAAAAAGATTTGGCACTAAACTAATAATCCCAATCTTAAAACTTTTGAATGCCAATATCAAAATTGCAGAAATAATGACCAAAGCCATAAATGAACCAAAAAGCATAGAATTAATATTTCTTTCTGATAAGTGGGCAAAAATAACTGACAAACCCGAGCCTATAGTTTTAAATGATGGAATATTTTCCGATAACCATAATTGAGCTTTTTCATCTAATCCTCTCAAATGTACAGAAGATGCGTGTTGTACAGAGACAACCATTTTCGTAGCCGATTTAGGAACATTAATACTACTGTTTAAGTCTAATCCAAATGGAACCGATAATTCATATAACAACATAAATTGAGCAGCTAGTTCCCTATTTGCGGGAATTCGGTAAAAAGCATCATCATCTCCATTCATAGCTTTATTGAGTCTTTTTATTGTATCAGAAATGACATTTACGTGATTAACTCCTTCTTGCTCCCTATACCAATTTGCAAATTTATCTAAGTTAGCTAAGTATTCAGGATTATTAATTCCTCCCTCTTCACCGGCAGGTACTGAATATTCTATAGTTTGTAGACCAGTCAGATTATCTTCAAGAAAATCTGAATGGCTTCTTATTTCAAATTTTTCGCTAAAATAAGTAGTCCAAGTATCATCTAACTTTATATGGCTGATACCAAAGAGAAAAACCAATACTAAAATACCGGATATTCTAAATAACACTCTTTGTTTAGATATTACGAAATCTCCTAACCTGGTCATAAGCTTATCGGCAAAGTGTGTTTTAGTCTTTTTAACTTTAGCCGGTAAAATAGCTAACAAAGAAGGTAATACCAAAGATGCATTAATAAACGCTATTAAATTACCTGCTGCAAGCATATATCCCAGCTCTCGAAAAGGAGGCGAGTCTGAAAAATGCATAGATAAAAAACCTACTGAAGTTGTTGCGGAAGTTATAAAAACTGGTTGAAGATTAACCCTTAATGACTCAACTATTGCATCAGATTTATTTTTTCCATTCCTCATCTGTTGTCTTTGTGTACTAATTATATGAACACAATGTGCTATAGTTAATATCAGAAGCATCATCGGAGCATTGCTCGTAACAGCATTAATAATAACTCCCATATAACCAGAGGCCCCCATCATCCCTACTACAGATATGATTGCGACAAATGCTGTTAGAAAACCTGCTAATACTGATCTCAAAGCTATTCCTGCAATAATAAAAATGACTAACAACGTAATGGGCAGGAGAGTGCTTATATCTTTCATTGACACTTCCGTGAATGCAAGAGTTAATGGAACACCTCCCGAGACATATAAATCTATATCAGGCCATTTTTCAGCAAACCTTTTTTGTTCATCCCTAATAAATTTCATAATTTCTATTGTTGCACCACCACTTGCAATAGGGTCTTCTGGCATAAATATATTAACATTTATACCATTTACCGTGGCTTCAGAATATACTAACAAATTTCTAATAAGTGGCTCTTTTAAGGCTATCTCGCTGGCATTCTTAGCAACCTCTAAAGAAATATCTCCATCTTCCACTAAATCGCTTATGGTTACATCATCGCCGATTGCTCTGGTCCATTGAAAATTAGTTACAGAATCTACCCTGCTTGAAAATGGAGTTTTCCAGAGCCTTTCCGTTAATTCTCTTGTGGCCTCAAGAGATTTAGGGCTAAAAACTGCTCCATTTTTTGGAGCTAAAACCATGTAAACATTATCATCTCTTGAATAAGTACGTTCTAAAGTTTCTAAAGCGACTAACTGAGGATTGTCTTTAGAAAAAAAAATTCTATTATCAGGATTCATACTAAGGCCTGATAGTCCCATCACCCATAAAAAAGTAAATAAAATTCCTAGAAGAAGCGCTAACCATTTTTTCTCAACCACTACTTTACCGAAAACTTCTGACGATATCATTAAGACCCTCCTCTAGATATTTGATTTTAAAATAAGATTCTCGATATGATTATTTATTTAATATAGACCATATTTTTGTCATGGAAATGTTTACCATGATCTGATTACTTTGTACACTACA
Source organism: uncultured Rhodospirillaceae bacterium (assembly GCA_964576635.1). Taxonomy (GTDB): domain Bacteria; phylum Pseudomonadota; class Alphaproteobacteria; order TMED109; family TMED109. The sequence continues at coordinate 1,145 of CAZNVN010000011.1, read as the reverse complement.
ACAGTCCAGTAAAAAGCAATTTAGATACAGAAATTTATTTTATGAATAATATTAATAATACGCCATTCTGGTGGAACGAGGCTCTTAATCATTTAATAAAAAGTGATAAAATAATGAAGAAGATTATTATGCTCTATCCTGATTCATCTTTAAAATCTAGAGGGAATCCTTTCATGGCACTTTCAAGAACTATCGTGGGACAACAAATTTCAGTAAAAGCTGCTGCAAGTGTATGGCAGAACATAGAAGCAAATATTAAAACCTTTATTCCTAAAAATATAATCAAATACGGAATTAAAAATCTTCGCAAATGTGGAACATCGGAAAGAAAAGCTGAGTATCTTATCAATATAGCTAATTACTTTATTAACAATCCAAACATTGTTAAGGAACTGGAAAACCTTAGTGATGGAGAAGTTGTTAATGAGTTATGTAAATTAAAAGGAATAGGACCTTGGAGTGCTGAAATGTTTTTAATGTTTTGCCTACTAAGACAAGACATATTGCCTATGGGAGACCTAGGACTTAGAAAGGCCATCGGTATAAATTATTTTAATAAAAAAAATCCATCTGATAAGGAAATAGAAAAAATTTCTAAAATTTGGCGTCCTTATAGGTCTGCAGCTACTTGGTTTCTTTGGAGATCAATTGATCCGATTACAATTGCTTATTGACCTCAAGTTATGATACGAATTTGTCTGAATACTTATAAAACCATTTAGGAATGAATATGATTAAAGCGAATAGATCTTTTTGGACAAATA
>CAZNVN010000011.1:0-371 GCA_964576635.1 uncultured Rhodospirillaceae bacterium | reverse complement strand
CTGCACTCAGCAAATATGTTTGAAGCAAATAAATCTTTTTGGACAAGTGTTTTTCTTAGAAAAATTATAATAGTGTTTTTCTCTTTTTTGTTGCTTTTTTCCAATAAATCTTATTCTCAGAGCTCTACCTCTGTAGAAACAGATTATGTAGTATCACAGCCTCTTAATCAGACAGTACCGGTTCTAGGAAGATTAATATCTTTAAGAGAAGCTAAGGTTCCTGCAGCAGTACAAGGGAAAATAGATAAAATATTTGTTGAAGTAGGTGATAAGGTTGAGAAGAAACAAGTTTTAGCTGTCATAGACTTAGATTTATACAAGTGGCTTGCAAAAAAAGCTTCAGCTGGAGTTGAAGCAGCCCGAGCAAAATT
>CAZNVN010000010.1:687-32233 GCA_964576635.1 uncultured Rhodospirillaceae bacterium | reverse complement strand
AAAATTAGAAATATTAATAGTCCTTCAAGTAAGGATTCATATAATTGTGTGGGATGTCTTTTTAAATTTCCAGCACATTTTTCAAATATTATTCCCCAGGGTAAGTTTGTAGGTTTCCCCCAAAGCTCTCCATTAAGAAAGTTAGAGATTCTGCCAAAAAATAATCCTATTGGAGCTGCACATGCTATTAGATCTGATAATTTTAAAAAGTGTATTTTATTTTTTTGAGAAAAGATTAAAATTGAAAGTATTATGCCTATCATTCCTCCGTGAAAAGACATTCCTCCTTCCCAAATATAGAGAATTTTTATTGGATGATTTAGATAATGGTGTAAATTATAAAATAGAACATAACCAAGTCTTCCACCTAAAATAATTCCTGACATTATCCAAATAAAAACATCATCGATCAATTTTGGTGATATAGATGTTTGAATTTTATCCAGTTTAAGGATGTATTTTATATAGTACAAACCTCCTAGTAGCCCAATAATGTAAGATATTGCATACCAGCGGATTTCTAAACCCATTATGGAAAAACCGGCTGTTAGTCCGATGGAACAATACGATTCAGTGAGTTTTATAAAATTTTCAAGCATATTTTTATCTATAAGGATTATCAGTCAATAAGTAATTGTTAACATAATCACTTACACCGTCTTCTAAACTGTAAAAATTATTTTTATAACCGGATTTTTTTATTTTAATCATATCGGCTTGAGTAAAATATTGATATTGATTTATAAGGTTTTCTGGCATTTCTATATATTTTATAATTGGTTTTCTGTTTAATGCAGAATACATAGCCATAATAAGATCATTAAATGATCTGGCTTTCCCAGTTCCACAATTAAATATTCCTGAAACTTCTGGCGATTTTAGGAGCCACAAAATAATAGATACACAATCTTTAATATATATAAAATCTCTCATTTGATGTCCATCTCTATAGTCTTTGTTATAAGATTTAAAAAGTTTTATCTCTCTACCAGAATTATGCTGATTAAATGCGTGTTTTAAAACGGATTGCATAGTCCCTTTATGATATTCATTAGGTCCATAGACATTAAAAAACCGTAAACCAACCCACTGTGGGGGTGTATGATTTGAATATGCTTGATTAGTTACATATCTATCAAAAAAGTATTTTGTCCAAGCATATACATTTAAAGGTTTATAGTTGTTTATTGAGTTAGAATCGCTAAAGCCAGACGATCCATCCCCATATATGGCAGCAGAAGATGCATAAATAAATCTTACATTATTTTCTTTACTCCATTTCCATAAGTCTTTAGAAAATCGAGTATTTTGTCTATACATTAGCTTATAGTTCTTCTCTATTGTAGAAGAATTAGCGCCCATATGAATTATAGTTTGAATATTTTTATTTTTATTTAGGTAGTAAATTAACTTATTGGGCTCAATAAATTCTGAGAATTTTCTCTTTTGAATATTCTTTAAGCTAGATTTTTTATTTTTTGAGTCACAAAGTATTATATCCTCTCTTCCTAACTCATTTAAGGAAGATAAAATATTTGATCCTATAAAGCCTGCTGCTCCTGTAATAACAATCATATTTTATAATCCAATAAGATAATTATTTATGATATAAGTGTATTTTATTTTAAAATAATATATGAGTATTAATAAAATTAATAACTAAATTATATATTTGTAAAATAAGGTTGATAAATGTCAAAAAAAGAATTTTTTAAGGAAGATGTATTAAAATTTCTAGGTGGTACTAGTTCTATATTGAACACACTTATGGAAGAAATAGAGGAGAGGATAAAATTAAGGGTAGAAAAAGTAATATCAAAATTTGAAATTGTCACTAAATCAGAGTTTGAAATTGTTTTCTCAATGGCAGAGAAATCTAGGAAGGAGAATGCAATTTTAAAGAGAAGATTAGCCACACTTGAAAAAAAAATAAAATTACTTTCTCAAAAAACTAATAAAAAATAGTTTTTTCAAAAATTTTATAAGCATTGTAAATAAAGTTTGGTTCTAATTTTTTATTGAAGAAAATTTATTAAAATAGAACATATAACTTTTAGCAGCTTAAAAAATTTTGACAAAATACACTATATAGATATTATTACCATAGGTTATACTACATTTAGTTGTATTTAATGTTTTTTATGAGTTTTTAATGGATAAGGCTTTTTCTAATATCAAAGGTGGTCTAAACAATCCTCTGGATACAATAGAAGAAATGGTTGTAGACAACAGTTGGCCACATAATAGGGTAAATGAAAATACGCTTTATGTAGAAATTTCAGGACAATGGTGTGACTATTTTTTGTCTTTAGCTTGGAGCCAAGATTCTAATTTACTACAATATGCTTGTACATATAATATGAATGTTCCAAGAGATAAACACGACTACTTGTATAATCTTATAAATAAAATTAATTGTGATCTTTGTTTTGGACATTTTGAATTTTGGGCAGATGACGGCTGGATCATTTATAGGAATTCATTATCTGCAAATAATGATAAGAATGTTGAAGAAGATTTGATTTTGCAAATTTTTACTCACTCAACTTTTGAGTGTGATAAATATTATCCGGCCCTTCAATTTCTAATTTTTGAAGGGAAAAGTCCAAAAGAAGCAATAGCCGCTTCTATGCTTAAAACAATTGGAGACGCATAGAAAATGAATTTGTTTTAATATGAAATGTTTGTTAATTGGCTGCGGAAGAATGGGCTCTGCAATCTTTAAGAGCGTCTACAGAAAAAAAATCTTTAATAAAAATGAGTTTTTTGTGGTTGAGCCTCAACAAAAACAACAGGCGAAACTTAAAAGTTTAAAAATTAATGTTTTTAGTAAAATTAACGAAATAAAATTAGAAAAAAGAAATTTTGATGTGTTAATTTTAGCTGTTAAACCTCAGATTATTAGACAGGTAACTGAAGATTGTAAAAATAATATAAATAGTAATTATTTGTTAATTTCTATCGCAGCAGGTGTAACATTAAATTTCTTTGAAAATATTTTGGGTAATGAGTCTAAGATTATTAGAGCTATGCCAAATACTCCTGCAGAAATTGGAAAAGGTATGACTGCTTTAATAAAATCATCAAAAGTTAGTTCTAATGAAAAAAAAATAGCGGAAGATATCTTCAATAGTATGGGAAAAATATTGTGGCTACAAAAAGAAAATTTAATGGATATAGTCACTGCTGTATCTGGTAGTGGTCCAGCTTATATTTTCTATATAGTAGAAATAATTGTAAATGCGGCTGTAAAAGCAGGACTGAACAAAGAACTTGCTAGTATGATAGTATCTGAAATGGTTATGGGGTCTGGATCTCTACTTATTGATTCTAAGAAACAACCTAATGTATTAAGACGAGAAGTTACTAGTCCTGGTGGTACTACAGAAGTTGCTATTAAAATATTACAATCTAAAAATACTTTTAGCTCTATAATTCAAAAAGCAATTTATAGTGCAATAAAAAAATCTGAAGAATTGTCAAAGAATAGCTAAACCTGTAAAAAATATTATAGCTACTATAAATAGTAGAGTATATTTATAGTGAAGTTTATAAATTATTGGACAGATTTATGGTAAGTGAGTCTATCAAAATTAAATTAATAGATACTGCTATATCTGAGCTGATAAATGGTAGGTGGGAGCAACTTACTATAAAAGTTTTATCAACTAAAACTAAGATAAAAGTTTCACAAATCAATAAGATTAGTTCTTCTAAGGAAGGTTTGTTAGATCTTTGGTCTCAAAATATTAATTTAAAAATCCTGGAGAAAGTCACGATACAAGAGTTAGAAGAAGTAAATATAAAGGAGAGAATTCTTGAGTTAATCTTATGTCGATTGGATGTCTTGAACGAACATAAGCAAGAAATATTGGCTCTTATGAAACTGGCTAGAAAAAATGGGATAGAAAGCATCAGAGCATTTGAGCGTATAAAAAAATCTATGCAATACATATTGAATTTATCAGGAGCAAAAATGGCTGGAAAAAAGGGGGCTCTTAAAATTATAGTTTTATCTTTAATTTGGGTAATTACATTGAAGGATTGGAGTGAATTAAAAGAAGATGATGATGATTCTTCAGTTATGTCAAAGTTAGATAAAAGACTTTTAATTGCAGAAAAATTAAATAATAGCTTATTTGTTTGAAATATTAGATAGGAATGGACAATACCACTCTTAATCCCCCTAATGGAGATTTATCCAATTTGACATCTCCACCATTACTACGAGCTATATCTCTAGCTATAGTCATTCCCAGCCCTAATCCACCAGTTGATAAATTCCTAGAGCTTTCTATTCTGTAGAATGGTTTGAAAACGTTGTTATAGTGTTCTTTTTTAATTCCCGGACCATCATCATCTATAATTATTAAGGCATGAGGGAATCGTTTTAATAAAGAAACTTCTACTCTTTTTCCTTCTCTACAGGCATTAGATGCTAGGTTAGTAATAGCTCTTCTCATAGCACTTACTCTAATTTCAGTATCTATGGTTTCTATAACTTTGGGTATTATTTTATCGCCGTTTCTTTTAGCGTCTAATATTATGTCTCCTATTAATTTTGAAATATCAACTTTCTTAATGACCTCTTCTTCTCTTTCTTTGATAAATGATAAATATGCTTCAATCATGTCCTCCATTTGAGTAATATCTTCAGTAAGACCATCTTTTGCATCTTTTTGGTTTAGCATGGCTATTTGAAGCTTCATTCGTGTTAACGGAGTTCTGAGGTCATGCCCAATTCCTGTAAGCATTTCTGTTCTTTGTTCTATATAGAGTCTTATTCGTTCTCGCATATCCAAAAAAGCACTAGTCAAATGTCTAACTTCTGTAGAACCTCTAACTTTTATAGGAAAAAAAACCTCCCCCTTACCAAAAGCATCTGCAGCTTTTGAAAGAGTTTTAAGAGGACTAATTTGTTGTCTTAAAAAATATATTGCTATCAAAAGTAATATTAGAGATGAGGTAATCATCCAAGCAATAAAAATATATGTGGTAGAACTGTATATCCTTTTTATTGGTATAGTTGTTTGAAGTAGACCATGTGTTAGTTCAACATATATTATTATTTCTTTGGAGGAAGGATTTATCTGAAACGTATGAGGGTATTTGATGCGTTCTTTAAGGGATTTTGATAAAGCCCTTTCGATTTGCGTTTCCGTTGAATGAGGTAATAAGTTTCCAGGGATTGCTGTATTACGAGTAAATGACAAATATGCCCCGAAATGTTTTTCTGCTTTATATTTGATCAATTCTATTGCTTTATCGTCTTCGTAGACAAGATTAATTTGATCTGATATATGCAATATCTCCCCTGCTACAGATAATACTAATCTTCGACCTACATCCTGCCAATGCCTCTCAAAGAAAAAGTAGCTAAGTAAAACTTGTAGTAAAATGATTGGTAGTCCTAATATAATTAAAGATCGACCAAAAAGACTCTTTGGCATTATATCTCTTAAACGCATATCAAATTCCTTAGCTTTTAATTCCTGATAATGAGTAACCTTCGCCACGTATTGTTAGGATGTGGATTGGGTTTCTAGGATTATTTTCAATTTTTGTTCGAAGTCTACTTATAGTTACATCGATTCTTCTTGATCCCAAATTTAAGTTTTTAGCTAACATGTTTCTATTCACGGGTTTTCCACGTAATTTAATTAATTCATTTAACAATTCACACTCTTTCTTAGTCAGTAATATTTTATACTTTTGTTTCCAAATTATGCTAAGTTTGGGATCAAAGATTAACTCTCCAAATTTAGTAATCTTGTTATTAATAGAAGATTTTAAGTGTTTTTCATCAGTTCTTCTCAGAATTGCTTCAATTCTAAGAAGAAGCTCTTGCGGCTCAAAAGGTTTTCCAAGGTAATCATCAGCTCCAATTTTTAATCCCTTAATTCTCTCTTTTGTATCTTTCATTGCTGATAGCATGAGAATCGGTGTTCTTGAAATAGTTCTAAGGTATTGTAAGAAACTTAGACCACTTTCTCCAGGCATCATAACGTCAAGAATGATAATATCATATAATATAGCTGTTATTTTTTTTCTTGCTATAGATGTATTTTGAGCTGTATCTACAGAAAAACCATTATCAGTAAGAAATTTTTGTAATAGTTTTCTTAGTCTATTATCATCATCTACAACTAAAATATGAGATTTTATTTTATTTATAGCAGATTTTTTCATATGTTTTAAGATAGTCCAAACTTTATTAAAATCATTTTATATCAGTTTAAATGTTTTTTCTTAGTTGAGAAAAGAATTTTTTATGATACAACTCAAAAATTTTTCTTATTGGACTAATTTTTGATAATATTTATATTTGAATGATAGTGTTTTTGAGATTGGATATGAATAAAATATTATACTAAATGTTTTTTGATTATGGGAGAGTTTATATATGGAAGATTTTAGCAAAAATAAGGGCTATATATGGTTCGATGGAGAGCTAATTAATTGGAGAGATGCTAAAGTTCATGTATTGACTCATGGACTTCATTATGCTTCTTCAGTTTTTGAAGGAGAGAGGTGTTATAAAGGAAAAATATTTAGAGAAATTGAACATACAGAAAGGCTCCATCATTCTGCAAACACTTTAGGCTTTAAAATACCTTATTCTATTGATGAAATATGTAAAATTAGAAAATTAGTGTTAAAAGCTAATAACATTGTAGATGGTTATATAAGACCTGTTTCTTGGAGAGGAAGTGAGATGATGGGTATTAGTGCACAGAGAAACACTATTCATTTTGCAGTAGCTGCTTGGGAATGGCCAAGTTATTATACTCCGGAGTCTAGATTGAAAGGGATAAAACTACAATTATCCAAATGGAGGAGGCCATCACCTGATACAGCGCCAGTTAGTACCAAAGCTGCGGGATTGTATATGATATGTACTTTGGCCAAACACGAGGCAGAGAAAAATGGGTGCCAAGATGCTTTAATGTTAGATCATAGAGGTTTTATCGCTGAAACAACTAGTGCAAATATATTTATCATTATAAATAATGAACTTCATACGCCTATTCCAGATTGTTTTCTGAATGGTATCACTAGACAAGAAGTAATAAAAATTGCCAAAAAAATTGGAATTCCAGTCGTTGAAAGGCATATTAAACTAGATGAGTTAGAAAAAGCAGAAGAGGTTTTTGTAACTGGTACTGCAGCAGAAGTAACCCCTGTAAGTCAAATAGGTAATTATATTTTTAAACCAAGTAGTATTTGTAAAAAGATGATAGAAGAATATACTAAAATTACTTTGGAATAATTTATTATTCCCAATTTTTTACAGTCTCTAGATCTTTTCTGTTTTCTTCAACCCATTTTTTACCTGATTCTCTTTCTTCTAATTTCCAAAAAGGGGCTTTTGTTTTTAGCCAATCTATTAAAAACTCGCAAGAATTTATTGCTTCTTTTCTGTGCTCTGAACTAGTACCTACCAATACTATCTGGTCTCCTGGGTATAATTTGCCATATCTATGGATGATAATGCTATCTATTAAGTTCCATCTTTTATTGGCTTCGTTTTCTATTTGATTGAGCATTTTTTCTGTCATTTCTGGGTAATGTTGTAATGTCATTGAATGACACGTATCTTTGCTTAAATCTTCTCTTACTAAACCTATAAAAAATGAAATACCTCCCACATTTTTGTTATAAGAAAGTTTTTTTAATTCATTACTAACATCAAAATTTGCTTTTTGAACTCTTATCATATTTAACCGCCAGTCATAGGAGGAAAGAATGCAATTTCATCATCATTATTAATTTTATGATCAAGGTTCACAACTTCCATATTTACCGCACACCTAATTAATGAAGTATCTTATAAAGCCTTAGTATGCTTTTTACTATTTTTGATTAATTTAGAAATTATATCTTTTACTGAATTAACTTCTGAATCCATATCAATCATTTCTTCTTCTATACCTATTTGGTCTCTCACCCACGAAAAGTATTTAATATTCATTAGTCTTACTCATTCTTAATATTTTTTAAACTATCTTTGTTTTCTATTACAAGAATAACATATTTGTATCCTGTATAAATAGCTAAAATTGTTGAAACCAATAAAAACAATGAACCTATATATTCAATATTCTCTTTGTAATCTTTTATAATTGGAATGAGGGATAGAAAAATTATTGATATAAATTGAAATGTTGTTTTAATTTTAGATAAAAAAGTAACTTTCAAGACAGATGATTGCCCTTTCACAGCTAATATTTCTCTTAATCCAGAAATAATTATTTCCCGTACTATTAAAAGTATTACTAACACTGGACTAGCTCTATAATCTGCTGTGAACGTTACTAGAACAGTAGTCATAAATATTTTATCTGCTATAGGATCAAGAATTCTACCTGTAACAGTTAAATTATCTAATTTTCTTGCAAGAAACCCATCTAGGTAGTCCGTAAATAAAATAATTATGACTAATACAAAAGCGCAAGTATGGTAATTAAAAAAAACTAATATGAACCAAATAGGGCAAGCTAATATCCTGGATATGGTCAGTATGTTAGGAACATTTTTAATTTTAATCATAAATTTATTCTATAGATTTCGAAATGTCAGTTCAATCTAGAATTTGAAAATACTAATAGTTTAACTGTTAAAAAAATTATATATTTCTTTTGCTAGATTTTTTTCTATACCTGGAACTTTTGCTAATTCATCCACACTAGACCTAGCAATCATATTTGTAGAGCCAAAATGTAAGATTAAAGATTTACGTTTTTTAGGTCCTATTCCATGTATTTCATCCAATGAGGATCTTAATAAGGACTTTTTGCTTTTCGTCCTTTGTGCTGAAATAGCAAATCGATGTGCTTCATCTCTTAATCTTTGTATGAAGTATAAAGTTGGATCAGTTCTGGATAAAATTATAGGTTTACAGTTCTTTTCACTTGGAAAATATATTTTTTCATTTCCTGAATTTCTTTTTTTACCTTTAGCAATTCCTATTATATTTACATTATAAATAAATAACTTTTTTAATACTTTAGAGGCAATATTACACTGACCTATACCGCCATCCACTATTATTAGGTTTGGTTTTTTATAAAAACTATCGTCATTCTTGTCTAGTAGGTTCTCAAATCTTCTTTCTAGAACCTGAGACATCATTTTATAATCGTCTCCGGGTTTCAAAACTGAATTTTCATTTTTTATATTAAACTTTCGGTACTGATTCTTTTCAAACCCCTTATCAGTGCTAACTATCATTGCGCCTATCATATTATATCCGCTAAAATGAGAATTATCATATACTTCTATTCTTTCTGGTATAGTATCTAATGATAGCTTTTTACTTAAATGTTTTAAGAGATTTTTTTGAGAGTTATAGTCAGATATTTTTCTAGCAATCGCCTGTTCGGCATTAGTTATTCCTAATATCACTGCTTTATGACTTTCTCCTCTGTTTGGTTTAATAATTTTTATACGTTTTTTGTGTTTTATAAGGAATGCTTTTTCTATTAACTCCTTCTCGGTAGGTAAATGACTAACAAGAATTTTAGGCGGAGGTGTTTGTAAGTCATAAAATTGAGGAATAAAGCTATCTAAAATTCTCTCTGAACTAAGATTAGTATGATACTTAATAAAATGCGTTCTGTTTCCAAAATTTTTTCCTGAACGAAAGAAAAAAACTTGAATTGCATAAACATTATTATTTACAGTATTTGATTGATTTATTGCTAAATATTTTTTAGAAGAAATAGCAAAGACATCAGCGTCTTTTAGGTGCCTTAAGTCTGCTCCTTGTGCATTTTGAATTATATTTAAAGCTCGAATTCTATCTCTATTAACTGCAGCTTCTTCATAATTCAATTCTTTTGCTGCTAATTCCATTTTATTTTCTAATTTTGGTTGTAGGTATTTATTCTTCCCTAGTAAAAAGGATTTGGCTTCTTCTACTATTTTAACGTATTCTTTATTGTTAATTAATTTAACACAGGGAGCTGTACATCTTTTTATTTGGTGTTGTATACAAGGTCTAGTTCTGTTTTTAAATTCATAATCGCTACAAGTTCGAAGAGGAAAAATACGCTGCATAGCATTTAACGTATGATTTACCGCACCGGCAGAGGCAAAGGGTCCAAAATAATCTCCATTTTTATCTTTTTTTCCTCTTGATTTGATTATTTGTGGCCACTTATGATCATACCTAATCAATATATGAGGATATGTTTTGTCATCCCTCTTTAATATATTAAATTTAGGTTTATTAATTTTTATCAAGTTGGCTTCTAACAATAGGGCTGAAGCTTCGTGATCTGTGATAGTATAATCTATAGTAAACGTTTCTGAGAGCATTTTTTTAATTCTGATTGAAAGCCTGTCTAAATTTGAGTAGCTGTTAATTCTTTTTTTTAAGTTTTTTGCTTTTCCTATGTATAATATTTTTCCTTTAGTGTTCTTCATGAAGTACACACCAGGTTTATCTGTTACATTAGATAAGATTTTTTTAATCATAAGTGATCTATTATAGGTTTTGCTCTGTTCATTTTTACGAAGTTTAATTTTAAACATTTAAAATTTTCTATTTGTTTTACATTATAATATATAAATAATGGCATATTCTTTGAATAGTGATAAATGAAAATATTGAGTTTCTGCGAGTAAAGAACCATATCCACCGAATCTGTGGATAACCCAGTGGATAATATGCATAATCGTTATTTCCAATGCTTGAGTAATAAGGGATCTATACGCAATGCTTAATTTTTAATCACTTTTATAGAAATGGCTAGAAACTAGGCTTTTTTTAGATAAAATAAATTAAAATTTATTATAAATAAGCAAAATCTATATCATATGAAGTTTTGAAAATCATTAAAAATACTGTTTGTTGAAAAAATTGGTAAGAATGTCTTTTTAACTAATTGATATAATAGTTTTTTATTTTCTAAGATTTACTTTTTAAAACTTTTACACCAACATTTATTTGTCCCTCCATAATGTCAGGTTTTCTGAGATCTACTTGGATTGATAAAGCGTTTTTCAATTCAAGACATCTATCGGCTATTTCTTCAGCCACTGTTTCAGCTAGGTATCTATGTTTCTTATTAGTTACATTTTGTACGATCTTTATAACATCTTCATATGATAATACCTTGTGAATTGAGTCATGATGAGGATTAGAAACAACCTCCAAAGAAATGTTTATTATTACTCTTTGGGGAGTATTTTTTTCTTTAGGATAAATACCTAAACTACATTTCGTCTCAAAGTTATTTATATATACCCAGCGTTTCATATTTTAAATCTTTTAATTTATTCTTCATGAGAATTATTAGTTTTAGATTGAGCCCAACCTAAGTGCTGGCCTCCGTCTACTAATATAATTTGTCCTGTAATAGATGGGGTATTTAATATTACTTTTACTAAATTTCCGATCTCTTTTGGTTTAGCTCCGTGCTTTAGTGGCATTTTTTTGTATTGTTCAGCAAATTGTTTTTGTGTTTGTCTGCTACTTCTCATTGTGGGTCCTGGTCCAATCGCATTTACCCTGATATTGGGAGCTAAGGATAAAGCAAGAGTTTGTGTTAAGGTCCATAATGTGGATTTAGATAAAGTATATGTAAGAAAGTGAGGGGTTAAATTAACTACCCTTTGATCTATAATGTTTATTATGTTCCCTTTTTGTTTGTAGGGAAGTCTTTTTGAAAAACCTTGACTTAGAAATAATGGAGCTCTTATGTTAGTATTAATATGTATATCCCATTTTTTTAAGTTTGTAGATCTTAAAGAATCATATTGAAATACAGCTGCATTATTAATTAAACACGACAGAGTTCCTAGTTTTTTATCAATTTTAGAAAATATTTTTTCAATCTGCTTATATTCTTCTAAATTAGCTTTTATACATATAATTTTATTTCCATATTTCTTATTTAATTTTTCTGCTAATTTGTAAGTAGAGTTCTCTGATTTATTGTAATGTAAAGCTAGATTCCAACCCTCTGAAGATAAAGAGTCTGCAATTGATGACCCAATTCTCTTGCCTGCACCTGTAATAAGAGCGTTTTTTATATATTTATCCATCTTAGTTGTTTAGTTATATTTTTATATATTCAGTGTTAGATCAAAAGTTAATCTATTAGTTATTATTATATATTTCTAGTTCTTTATTTTCAATTGATCTAATTTTATCTCTTAGACTAGCTGCCTTCTCAAATTCTAATTTTGATGCAGCTTGAAACATTTCTTTTTTTAAAACCTTTATATACTTGATAGAACTCTGTTTGGAGAAGCTGTTTTTATAATATAAATCTTTTTCTTTTTTTACGATATTTTTTTCATTTTCAACTATACTAGTAATTTTTTTAGTAATAGATTTAGGTATGATTTTGTTTACCTTATTCCATTCTATCTGTTTATTTCTCCTTCTCTCAGTCTCTTCTACTGCTGTAGTAATGGAATTAGTGATTCGATCAGCATAAATGATTACTTTGCCATTAATATTTCTTGCAGCACGCCCGATAGTTTGTATCAATGAAGTATGAGATCTTAAAAAACCTTCTTTATCGCCATCACATATTGCTACTAAAGCACATTCAGGAATATCTAAGCCTTCTCTTAGTAAGTTTATTCCCACTAATATATCATAAGTGCCTCTTCTAAGATTTTGTAGGATTTCTATTCTTTCCAAAGTATCGATATCTGAATGCATATACTGTACTTTTAATCCAAGGTCGCTCATATATTCTGTAAGGTCTTCTGCCATACGTTTAGTTAGAACAGTAATTAAACATCTATATCCCGAATTAATAGTCTTCCTACATTCTTCTATCAGATCATCAATTTGATTTTTGGCAGGTTTAATTTCACATAACGGATCTACGAGTCCTGTAGGTCTAATTATCTGTTCTATAAAGGTACCGCTAGTTTGGTCCATTTCCCAAGTGCCAGGAGTGGCAGATACAAAGATAGTATCAGGACGCATAGTGTTCCATTCCATAAATTTTAGAGGCCTATTATCTACACATGTAGGCAATCTGAATCCAAAATTTGATAGATTTGATTTTCTACTAAAATCTCCTTTGTACATTCCATTTATTTGAGGAATAGTTACATGACTTTCGTCTACAAATAGAATTGCATTTTCAGGTAAATACTCAAATAAAGTTGGAGGAGGCTCTCCTGATTTTCTTCCAGTTAAATATACAGAATAGTTTTCTATTCCTGAACAAGTTCCTGATATCTCCATCATTTCTATATCAAAATTAGTTCTTTCCTCTATTCTTTGAGCTTCTATAAGTTTTTTTTCTCTTTTGAATTGTTTTATTCTAATTTTTAGATCATCTCTAATTTTCGTTATTGCTTCTTGTAGAGTAGGTTTTGAAGTTATGTAGTGATTATTAGAGTAAATTTTTATCCTATCTAATTCTTTTATTTTTTTCCCTGTTAATGGATCAAACTCGGTTATAGATTCAACTTGATCATCAAAAAGCTCTATTCTCCAAGCTTTATCGTCAAAATGCGATGGAAACACTTCAATTATATCGCCAATAACTCGGAAATTTCCTCTATAAAAATTATGTTCATTTCTTTTGTAGTGTAGTTCAACTAATTGTTTTATTATAGACGATCTTTCTAATTCTTTATCTATAGTAATTTCAATGATCATTCTAGAATAAGTTTCTACGGGACCAATTCCATAAATACAAGATACGCTGGCAACAATTATAACATCATTTCTTTCAAATAAAGATCTAGTTGTAGAATGACGTAGACGATCTATTTGTTCATTTAAAGATGCATCTTTTTCTATAAATGTATTTGTTCTTGGCACGTATGCCTCTGGTTGATAGTAATCATAATATGAAACAAAATATTCAACAGCGTTATTTGGAAAAAGTACCTTCATTTCACCGTATAATTGCGCTGCAAGAGTTTTATTAGGAGCTAAAATAAGGGCAGGTCGTTGTGTTAACTCAATAGTTTTAGCCATCGTATAAGTTTTTCCTGAGCCAGTTACTCCCATAAGCACCTGGTTTAATAAATTATTTTTTAGGCCATTACATATTGCTTCTATGGCTTGAGGTTGATCTCCTGAAGGACTATAATCTGAATCTACTTTGAGAATATTAGATGATTTCATTTCAATTTATTGCCTAAATTTGATTCGAAAATTATTCCCAATTTTTTCCTTCGGCATATTTATTAATACGCTCTAGAGCCTTTAAAATATTTTCTTGAGAATTTGCGTAAGATAATCTTATATATCCTTCTCCAAAAGATCCAAAACTAGTACCTGCAACAGTCGCTATTTTAAGTTCTTCTAATAAGACATGTTCCATTTCTCTAGACTGCAAACCAGTTTTAGTTATATTTGGCATTACATAGAATGCTCCTTCGGGCTTAGCGCAAGATAATCCAGGAATTGAATTGGTATTTTTTACTATTAAATTTCTTCTAACATTAAATTCTCGAACCATTTCAGATACATCATCTTGCGGTCCCTTTAATGCAGCTATTGCTGCAAATTGTGTTGCAGCATTTGTACAAGATATTGAATTAACATTTAATCTTGTAGCTTTGTCTACCAAGCTTGTCGGCCATATTCCATAACCAATTCGCCATCCTGTCATTGCGTAGGTTTTAGACCAACCATCTAGTATTATTAATCTATCTCTTATAGATTCGAAGTTAAGCATGGAATAAAACTCATTTTCATATAAAATTTGAGAGTAAATTTCGTCAGAGAGTATGCTTAAGTTAGGATATTTTTGTAGTTTTTCTACTAGTTTAGTCAAAGTATTTCTATTAATTAACCCCCCAGTAGGATTAGCGGGAGAATTAATTATTATCAAACTCGTTTTTTCATTTATTAATTCTATTAACTCATCTGGATCAAATGAAAAACCTCTATTTTCTAATAAAGGAATTGGAATAGCTTTAGCTCCAGAAAAATTTATAGCACTTTCATATATAGGAAAACCTGGATTAGGATATAATATTTCCTTTCCTTTTCCACCAAACATTAATATACAGTGCCACATAGTAACTTTTCCTCCTGGAACTATTACAACTTGATCAGGAGAGATTTCAACATAATGTCTTTCAAAAATATTTTCAGCACCTGCTTCTAGAAATTCTAATATACCGATTCCAGGAGTAAATCCATGATGTCCATCTTTGAGAGCCTTAATAGCTGCGTGCACAATATGATCCGCAGTCTTGTAATCTGGTTGTCCTATTCCTAGATTGATGACGTCATGTCCTTGACGTTCTAGCTCTGCTGATCTAGCTAAAACAACAAAAGCATTTTCCGTACCTAAATTTTTTATATTATTTGAAATTTTAAATTTGCTCAAAATTTTTGCCTTTGATATTAAACAACACTAAGGTTTAGAATATATTAATAAAATAGTCATACTATATTTTTTTTATAATTTTAATATATAGAAACATTTAAAAGTAAAACTAATTTTTGGAAAAATAAATGAGTAATAGCTTACATTCTAAATTGTCAAAACGTATAGCATTAATTAAGCCTTCACCGACTATGGCTGTTACAAAATTAGCTGCAGAATTGAGAGCAGAAGGGAAGAATGTAATTGGATTAGGAGCAGGTGAGCCAGATTTTGATACTCCTGAGCATATTAAAAAAGCTGGAATAGAATCTATAAAACAAGGAAAGACTAAATATACCGCAGTTGATGGAATTCCAGATCTCAAACAGGCAGTTTTGAAAAAATTTCAAAAAAATAATAATTTAAATTTTAATTCCGAAGAAATTATTATTTCTGCAGGTGGAAAACAGGTGCTTTTTAATGCTTTCTTATGTTCTTTGGACCCTGATGATGAAGTTATAATACCTTCTCCTTACTGGGTATCTTATCCTGATATGGTGACTCTAGCAGGTGGAAAACCTGTTATAGTAGATGGAAAGAAGGAAAATGGTTTTAAAGTTTTATCTGACCAAATTGAAGGATTAATTACCAATAGGACTAAATGGTTAATAATAAACTCTCCTTCCAATCCCACTGGTGCTACTTATTCAAAAGAAGAATTGATGTCCATAGGGGAGATGCTTCTAAGATATGAGCAAGTAGGGGTAATTTCCGATGATATATATGAAAAGATTATTTATGATAATAATAAATTTTATAATATTTCTGAATTGATTCCCAACCTTAAATCAAGAACTATTACAGTCAATGGTGTTTCTAAGGCGTACGCTATGACTGGTTGGCGTATAGGATATGCTGGGGGACCTAAAGAAATCATAAAGGCGATGGCAAAGCTTCAATCACAATCCACTTCTAATCCTTCTTCAATTAGTCAGGCCGCTGCATTAGAGGCGCTAGAGGCTAGTGATGATTTTTTAATTAAAAGAAATGAACAATTTAAAATTAGGAGAGATATGGTCGTATCAAATCTAAATGAATGTAAAGGTATAAGTTGTGATCTACCAATAGGAGCATTTTATGTTTTACCCTCATTTTCTGGACTAATAGGAAAAAAAACGCCAACGGGTAAGATAATAAGCAATTCAATAGAATTTTCTTCATACCTATTAGAAAATAAAGGTGTCGCTGTCGTACCAGGCAGCGCTTTTGGGGCAGAAGGCTTTTTTAGGATATCCTATGCTACATCTGATAAGATTTTAGAGGAAGCATGTAATAGAATTAAAGAAGCTTGCAGTTTGTTAGGTTAAAATTTATATTAAATTTCATCAGAATGATGGATTAAAATTATTGCTATGGAACAAAAAGTATCAATTAGTGCATGCCCACATGATTGTCCAAGCACGTGTGCCTTAGAAATATCTCATGATAATGCTAGAATTTATAGTGTAAAAGGAGCTGAAAAGAATACTTATACAGCTGGAGTAATATGTGCAAAGACTGCTCGTTATTCTGAAAGAACTCACCATCCTGATCGATTACTTAATCCTTTAAAAAGAGTTGGTGATAAAGGATCAGTAGATTTTAAAGAAATAGATTGGGAAGAAGCTCTAGATATTGTTGCAGAAAAATTTATTAGTTCTACACAAAAATATGGTGCAGAATCTGTTTGGCCTCATTTTTACGCAGGTACCATGGGCTTAGTGCAAAGAGATGGTATTGAAAGGTTAAGGCATGTAATGAAATACTCAGGCCAACATTCTACAATTTGTAGCACAATAACTGCTAGTGGTTGGAAAGCTGGAGTAGGGGGCCTTATAGGGCCTGACCCGAGAGAGATGGCAGATTCAGATGTGATAATAGTATGGGGATGTAATCCGGCTTCTACTCAAGTTAATGTAATGAAACATATACAAAAAGCTCGTAAAAATAGAAATGCTCAACTAATAGTTGTGGACCCATACAAAAATAGGACTGCTAAAGTTGCTGATATTCATTATCCAGTAAAACCAGGTACAGATGGAGCTTTAGCCTGTTCTATGATGCACATTATGTTCCGTGATGGACTTGCTGATAAAGAGTATATGAAGAAGTATACTGATGATCCTGATGGTCTTGAGAAACACCTAAAAAAACATACACCTGAATGGGCTTCACAAATAACTGGTTTATCAATTCATCAAATAGAAGAGTTTGCTACAATTTTTGGAGAAAATGAAAGAGTTTATACGAGAGTTGGATATGGATTTACTAGGCAACGCAACGGTGCATCGGCTATACACTCAGTAGCCTCTTTATCTGCTGTAGGTGGTAAGTGGAAATTTAAAGGAGGTGGTGCTTTTTATAATAATGGAGATATTTATAATTTGGATAGAACTCTCATTGAAGGTCTCGATGTAATTGATCCTAGCATTAGGTTATTGGACCAATCAAGAATTGGGAGCATCCTAACTGGAGATACTGATGCTTTAATGGGAGGGGGAGGAGTCTATTCTATGTTTATTCAGAATACGAATCCTCTAGTAGTTTCTCCTGAAAGTCTATTAGTAAGAGAAGGTTTTTCTAGAAATGATCTTTTTGTGTGTGTTCATGAGCAATTTATGACTGAAACAGCAAAGTATTCAGATATAATTTTGCCAGCAACAACTTTTGTAGAACATGATGACATTTATGTGGCTGGAGGACACCAGCACATTACTTTTGGTCCTAAATTAATAGAACCTATAGGATTATCTAAGTCCAATCATAACGTTTTAATTGAACTAGCTAGTAGGCTTGGTGCAAAGCACGATGGGTTTACTATGACTGAAAGACAAATTATTGATAGTACATTGAAGTCTTCTAATTATGGGTCTTTGTCTGATTTAGAAAAATTAGGATGGATTGATGTTCAACCTGATTTTAATACTTCTCATTTTATCAATGGTTTTGGACATAAAGATAAAAAATTTCATTTTAAACCTGATTGGAGTGAACTAGGTTCATATCATACTCAGATGCCTTTATTTCCCGATCATATGGACAATATAGAAGATGTTTCCGAACAATTTCCATTTAGGCTAGTTACTGCACCAGCACATAATTACTTAAATAGTTCCTTTACAGAGACGCAATCTTCAATAAAAAAGGAAATTAGACCTCAAGTAAAGATACATCCAAAAGATATAAAAAAAATAGGCACATGCGATGGAAGTCTAGTAAAAATAGGTAATATGAGGGGAGAAGTTATTATTCATATTGAAGAGTTTTCTGGTTTGCAAGAAGGGGTAATAATTGTTGAGGGTATTTGGCCCAATGAAGCGTTTACTGGGAAAAACGGAATTAATACTTTAATTGGCTCTGATCCAGTTCCGCCAAATGGTGGCGCTGCTTTTCATGATGCTGCTGTATGGATAAAACTTATTTGAGTAGGAGCTACAAAGCTTGTTAGTAAAGTCTTCAAAAAAATGGCAGTTACCTAGCAATAAAGTAACTTCTGAAAAAATTTATCTCAATAGAAGAAAAATTCTAAAAAACCTTGGTTTTTTAGGAATCTCTTCAAGTTTTTTTAATATTAGTGTGTTATCAAAAGAAAACTATCCTTATCATTATTCAATAAATAATAATTATGATATCGATTTTAATAGACTATTAACCTCAGAGTCTAAAGTTACGGGTTATAATAATTTTTTTGAGTTCAGTACTACTAAGAATGTTAAAAGAAAAGCGCGAAAGTTGTCCACTTCACCTTGGAATATTAATATAGGTGGCTTAGTTACAAAAGAAATAAACATTGATTTTGAAGACTTAATTCGCAAAGTAGATCTGGAGGAAAGAGTATATCGTCTAAGATGCGTAGAAGCTTGGTCAATTTTGGTTCCTTGGATTGGGTTTCCACTTAAGTCACTTCTAAAGTTGGCAGAGCCTAAATCCTCAGCTAAGTATTTGGTTATGAAAACTTTTTTAAATCCAAAAGTAGCTCCCACACAAAAACAATCATGGTATCCTTGGCCTTACACGGAAGTTTTAACTATTGATGAGAGCTATAATGACTTAACTTTTATAGCAACTGGTATATATGGAAAAACTCTACCTAACCAGAATGGCGCGCCTTTAAGATTACTAGTTCCATGGAAATACGGATTCAAATCTATAAAATCCATAGTTTCTTTTTCATTTGTATCCGAAAGGCCTAAAACATTTTGGGAAGAAATACAACCAAAAGAATATGGTTTTTGGGCTAATGTAAATCCTTCTGTTAATCATCCTAGATGGAGTCAATCTAAAGAAAAAGATATAGAAACAGGAGACTATCTTAAAACAGAGATCTTTAATGGGTATGCAGAATGGGTTGCTCATATGTACACAGATTATAAAGACAATGAAAAACTCTATAGATGAAATATTTTTAAAATTGAAAATTTTTTACTTTTTCTAATAAAAAGTCTCTAAATACTGTTACTCTTCTCGTAGCCCTTAGTTCTTCCGGGTAGACAAAGAATGCTTCAATAGGAGGTCCTTCTAGGTCTTTTAAAATTTGTTCACAACCTCCAAGTTCTCTTACCATGACAGTAGGAAGAGCAGCAATTCCAACGCCACTTTCAATGGCTCTAACCATGCCTACCACATTATTAATTTCTAGTCCTGGTCTAAAAGAATTGTCAAGTCTAGTTAGCATTAAGTTAAGCCAATTTATTCCTGGAAATGGAAGATTAGAAGATTCTCCATAAGAAACTACTGTGTGTTTTAAAAGTTCTTTTATATTGTTTGGGGTACCATATTTTTTTAGATAAGATGGAGCTGCAAATATACCCATATGACCTGTGAAAAGATGTCGTTGTATTAAATCAGGTTGTGTAGGTGGAGAGAGCCTTATAGCTACATCTGCTTCCCTCATACTCAAATCTAGCTCATAGTCTCCTACCAAAAGGCTTAGAGATATTTCAGGATATTTTTCTAAAAATTCTCCTATATGGGTTGTTAGCCATACAGAACCAAAACCTATAGTAGTAGTAACTCTTAGTTCTCCTTGAGGTTTTTCTTTATTAGCTGAAATATTAGTTTCAGCTGCTGACATTTTATCAAACATTTCATTCGCATATTGTAGCAGAGTTTCACCTTGCTCGGTTAATAGAAGGCCCCTAGCATGTCTATGAAATAAAATGACCTTTAGTTCTTCTTCTAGTTTTTTTATTTGCCTACTTATTGCAGATTGGCTGAGATTAAGTTTTTCTCCTGCATGAGTAAAGCTCTTAGATTGAGCTACATATCTAAATATTTTAACTTTTTCCCAATCCATTTTAGATTCCTATTTTTTAACAAATAGTTCAGAAATATATTTTTCGGATTCTAAAGCGGCCATACATCCTTGACCTGCAGCGGTTACAGCTTGTCTATATATTTTGTCTTGGACATCGCCAGCAGCAAATACACCTTCTATATTTGTTTTGGTGCTATTTCTCTTAGTAATGATATATCCTTCTTTATCCATAATTACCTGATTTTTGAATAAATCGGTATTAGGAGTGTGTCCTATAGCAATAAACAATCCTTCTAAGGAAATTTTACTTATTTTCTCACTAATTGTTGACTTTACTAACATAGATTCGACGCCATTATTATCTCCTAAAACCTCCTCTAAAGTATGGTTCCATAGAATCTCAATACTTTTATTTTTAAACAATCTATCCCGTAAAATTTTTTCTGCTCTAAGTTTATCTCTTCTATGAATCAAGATAACTTTTGAAGCAAATTTAGTCAAAAACAAAGCTTCTTCTACTGCTGTGTTTCCACCTCCAACTACTGCTACTATTTTATTTTTAAAAAAGAAACCATCACATGTTGCACATGCGCTTACCCCATGACCTTTAAATTTTTCTTCGGATGGAATATTAAGCCACTTTGCAGAAGCTCCTGTGGAAATTATTAGAGCATCAGAGGTAAGTAAAGTATTATTATCCATTTCAAGTTTCAGAGGTTTTGAATTTAAATTACACTTTATTATATTTCCACTTAATATAGTTGTTCCGACAGCAAGTGCTTGTTGCTCCATCTGCTCCATCAACCAAGGTCCCTGGATAGTTTTTGCAAATCCTGGATAATTTTCTACATCAGTTGTGATAGTTAATTGTCCGCCGGGTTCTAAGCCTCTAATCATTAAAGGATCTAAACCAGATCTTGATGCATAGATAGCTGCTGTACATCCAGCTGGACCAGAACCTAAGATTATAACTTTGTAGTGTTTTGATTCCATACTTTTTTCCTGAAATTAAATAAAAATATTTTAATTTAAAAACCTTTTCTCTATTTCTTTTGCTATAAAATTTGCTTCATTTAATGGTTTATAACTAATTCTTTTTAATATATCCAAATTAGATTCTTCTAAGTATTCTGCAATGCCTTTTTTTATTAAAGCTTGATGAAACATTTTTTGTTTGAAAGTTGTGATTTTTACTGGGGAAAAAATAAGGATAGGTTTTCCTGTAGAACATGCTTCTGAACAAAGTGAAACGGAATCACCAGTAACGGCTACTGCATCTGCATAAGATAAAAAACCAGGATAAGGATTTTCAGTATTTAAGTCTTTCTCCCAAAATACTACTCTATCCCCTAGTATATTTACTTCTTTTTGTATACAATCTTGGGTAGCTTTGGATGTTCTTCTACTGGTAGTAATCATAAGAGAGCCAGAGGATCCTATAAAATTGATTAAAAGTTTAATCATTGAACTTGAGTGACTAGGAAGAAATTTATTCTTTCGAGTATCTCCTCCTATTAAGACAGCGATTCTTGGGAAAGGAAGCTTATTTAATGTTGCAGACCATTTTTTTCTTGCTTGATTTAGTTGTTCTTTAGAAAATATATGAGGAGATGTTAAAAAATTTATGATATTTTTACCTGTGTTTATTTGATCATGTGCGGGAGTAGCAATTAAATCAATAGATTTGTTTGGCCAACCTGGCCACAATATTTGGATATAGTGAGAATGATTATTACTTTTCTTTTTTATCCACAGACCAACTGGAGCAGATCTTCTGCCACAACCTATTACAATTTTTGGCCATGGTGGTTTAAATTGATTTCTGTATCTTGTTTTCAAATGAATAATAGTTTTTTGTAATAACCAATTAGGAAATCTAGAGAGTTCGTTATATTGAAATGGTTTTTCAACACACCTGTTATTTAGAGCATTAGCAACACCTAAAACCTGACTTCTATTTCCAGCTCGTTCGTCAAGAAGAAGCCAAATATCATTATTGAGAAAAATTTTTTTCATATCTTTATTTGTAGTCTATTTTTAAAATTTCATAGGACATCTCTCCACCAGGAGTTTTTACATTTACAGAATCTTCTATTTTTTTTCCCATTAAAGCTCTTGCTACAGGAGAATTTATAGAAATTAATCCTTTTTCTACGTTAGCTTCATCTATTCCTACTATTTGATAAGTCAGTTTTTTTTTAGATTTTTCATCAAAAAGCTTTATAGTAGCCCCAAAAACTATTTTATCATTTTTAATATTAGAAACATCAATGACATCAGATCTTCTGATTTTATCTTCTAGTTCTGTTATTCTTCTCTCTATAAAAGATTGCAGTTCCTTAGCTGCATGATACTCTGCATTTTCAGATAAATCTCCATGTTCACGTGCTTCTGCTATAGCCTTTATCACATCTGGACGATCTTTGTATTTAAGTTTTTTCTGTTCATCTTCTAAAGTTTTAAACCCTAGAACTGTCATAGGTATTTTTTCCATAAAATTCCCTTAATTATTTATTTTTGTAATTACAATAAATTAAATAATTATTGTTTTTATTTAAGAAATTTATTTATCAAATAATATAGCTAATAAGACTGTATTGATGCAACACCAAGTTTTTCTCTTTTAACTGAAATTATTGCTTCTGTTGCTGCCTTGCATCCTGCAATTGTGGTATAATATGGTATCCCGTAGGTGATAGCAGCTCTTCTCAAGGAAAAACTTTCTTTTATAGATTGTTGACCTTCTGTAGTATTAAAAATTATTTGAACTAAACCATCTTTTATAGAGTCTACTAAATGGGGCCTCCCTTCTCTAACTTTATTTATTGTTTTAACTTCTATACCTTTGTTTTTTAGGAAGGAGGAGGTTCCGGAAGTAGCTATAATAGTAAACCCTATAGATATCATTTCCTTACATACTAAAACAATTTTCTCTTTGTCAGAATTTTTGACAGAAACAAAAAGGGTACCAGATGATGGTAATTTAGATCCTGAAGAAATTTGTGCTTTAGCATAAGCATGTCCAAAGTTATTAGCTAATCCCATTACCTCTCCAGTAGACTTCATTTCTGGTCCTAAAAGGGTATCTACTCCAGGAAATCTAGAGAAAGGAAAAACTGCTTCTTTAATTGATACGTTTTTCATGTTTTTCCATGATTTAATTTTAAAATTTGATAATTTTTTTCCAACCATAATTTTGGCTGCGATGCCAGCAAACTGGTTTCCTGTAGATTTAGCAACATACGGAATAGTTCTACTAGCTCTAGGGTTTACTTCCAAAATATATATATCTACTCCAGTATTGGAATTCTTAATGGCAAATTGTATGTTCATTAGTCCTACCACATTTAATGATTTAGAAATAATTATAGATTGTTTTTCTATTTCTTTTATTACTTGCTTAGATAAAGTATGAGGTGGAAGAGCACAAGCAGAGTCTCCAGAATGCACGCCTGCCTCTTCTATATGCTCCATTATTCCTGCTATAATAGTGGTATTTCTATCTGCTATAACATCTACATCAACTTCCGTTGCATCGGATAGAAAACTATCGATCAGTATAGGAGACTTTCCAAATAGCTTTACCGTTTTATTCGTATAGCTTTTTTAAGTTTCTTTGTCATGTATTATTGCCATAGCTCTTCCTCCTAACACATAGGAGGGTCTTACTAAAACTGGAAAGCCAATTCTATCAGCAATTTTTATAGCTTCTGAGGAGATGTTACATATTCCATGAGGTGGTTGAAGCAATTTAAGAGATTTAATTAGTTTGGTAAATTTGTCTCTATCTTCTGCTAAATCTATCATTTTTGGAGATGTCCCAATGATAGGGATATCGTTTTTTTCTAAAAATCCGGAAAGTTTTAATGGAGTTTGTCCACCATATTGAACAATACAACCTTTAATTAAACCATTTTTAGATTCATTAGTAATAATTTCAATCACATCTTCCTCTGTGAGCGGCTCAAAGTAGAGTCGGTCTGAGGTATCATAATCTGTTGAAACTGTTTCTGGATTACAGTTTATCATAATAGTTTCGTATCCTATTGTCTTTAATGCATATGCAGCATGAACACAGCAATAATCAAACTCTATTCCTTGCCCTATTCTATTTGGTCCTCCACCTAAAATAATTATTTTTTTCTTATTGGTAACAAAAGATTCATCTGAATAGTAGTCGTTTTCGATGCTTGATTCTTCATATGATGAGTATAGATATGGAGTTTTTGCTTCAAACTCGGCAGCACAACTATCTATTCTTTTGTATGAAGGTTTTACATCTAATTTTCTTCTGATTCTTCTTACTTTTTCAGGATCTGTATTAGTTAAAAAGGCGATACGAGAGTCAGAAAATCCTTTAGATTTTAGGTAAAATAATTCTTCTTTATTATTAGGGCAACTTCTCATGTTCAAAGTTTTTTCAATATTTATTATCTCTTCTATTTGTGAAAGAAACCAAGTATCAATTTTACTTGCATTATAAATTTCCTTTATACTTAGTCCTTCACGAAATGCCTGTGCTATATACAGTATTCTTTCTGGTGTTGGTCTACTTAAAACCTCATATATGGATTCTTTATCCTCACCCCTAGTGTAATTAGGAATAATTATATTTGTAAATCCATCTAAGCCTGTTTCCGTCGATCTTAAAGCTTTCTGAATAGATTCTTGAAAACTTCTTCCTATTGACATTGTTTCCCCTACCGATTTCATTGAAGTGGTAAGGGTGTTATCAGCTCCCGTAAATTTTTCAAATGCAAATCTTGGAATTTTAGTTACTACATAATCTATTGAGGGTTCGAAAGATGCCGGAGTTGTTTTAGTGATATCATTTTGAATTTCATCAAGCGTATATCCTACCGCCAATCTTGCTGCCACTTTTGCAATTGGAAATCCCGTTGCTTTAGATGCTAAAGCTGAAGACCTAGAAACTCTTGGGTTCATTTCTATAATTACCATCTTGCCATTATTTGGATTAATAGCAAATTGTACATTTGATCCTCCGGTTTCTACCCCTATTTCTCTAAGCACTTTTATGGAAGCATTTCTCATTCTTTGATATTCTTTATCAGTTAGAGTTAAAGCTGGCGCGACGGTAATAGAATCTCCTGTGTGTACCCCCATAGGGTCAATATTTTCAATAGAGCAAATTATGATAGCGTTATCATTTTTATCTCTTACTACCTCCATTTCAAACTCTTTCCAACCTATTACTGATTCTTCTATTAATACAGATTCTACTGGGGAGGCATCTAGTCCTCTAGAAATGATTTCCTCAAATTCAGTTTTATTGTAAGCAATTCCGCCGCCAGTTCCCCCTAGGGTAAATGATGGTCTAATGATTACTGGAAGTCCTATTTTTTTTAATGACAGATGCGCTTCCTGCATATTATGTGCTAATATCCCTTTAGGAGTTTCTAATCCAATATTGTCCATAGCTTTCTTAAACAGTTCTCTGTCCTCTGCTTTTTCAATAGCTTTAAACGATGCTCCTATCAGTTCTACTTTATGTTTTTTTAGTACTCCTTTACGAGATAGACTCATAGCTACATTAAGTGCTGTCTGTCCGCCCATTGTGGGTAGAAGGGCATCAGGATTTTCCTTCTCGATAATTTTTGTTACCATTTCTGGAGTAATAGGTTCAATATACGTAGAATGAGCAAAATCAGGGTCTGTCATAATAGTTGCAGGATTAGAATTGACTAGGATTATCTTATATCCTTCTTCCTTTAAAACTTTACAAGCCTGGGATCCTGAATAATCAAATTCACAAGCTTGTCCTATTATTATAGGTCCTGCACCTATAATTAGAATAGATTTTATGTCTTTACGTTTTGGCATTTTGTTTATTATTTACAATTGCTTTTAAAAATATATCAAAAAAATTACCCGTATCTTGTGGGCCTGGAGAAGCTTCTGGATGGTATTGTACAGAAAATATCGGTTTGTTCTTTACTTTTAATCCTTCTAATACTCCATCAAATAAAGATGTATGAGTTTCTATGATTTGCTTATTTAAAGTAGATCTTTTAACAACAAACCCATGATTTTGACTAGTTATTTCTACCTTATTTCCCTTTATGTTTTTAACGGGTTGGTTGGCTCCTCTATGACCGATAGACATTTTTTCAGTTTTTGCATTTAAGGCTAAAGCAATTAATTGGTGGCCTAAGCAAATTCCAAATATTGGCATATTAGTTTTGAATAATTTTTTTAATAGAGGAGTAGAATGTTTACTAGTAGCCTCAGGATCTCCCGGTCCATTGGATAAAAATATTCCATCAGGCTTAAAGCTCATAATAGTTTTGTAGTCAGTTTGGGCAGGTAAAACTTTAATTTTGAAATTACGATCAGCCAACATTCTTAAAATATTAAATTTTACTCCAAAATCTATAACTACAATCTTATACTTTGCTGAAGCGGTTTTAATATTTAAATTTTTATCTCTACTATCTAGGTTATAGCTTTTTAGTGACCAATTGTAGCTCGTTTTTGTAGTGACTAAACTAGTTAGGTCAGAATTTTTTATTCCTTTCCATGATTTAACTTCTTTTATTGCTTTCTTAATGATTTGTTTATTTATAACCCCACTAATTATCATTCCGTTTAGGAAACCATCATTTCTTATCATTGATGTTATAGAGCGAGTATCAATACCCTGAATGCCAATAATTCTTTTCTCTTTTAACCAGTTGCTGAAATCTTGGGTAGATCTATAGTTAGATGAAAGCTCTGAAATTTCCCTTATTATTATTCCTTTGGCTGCTGGTTTTTTTGATTCATTATCATTCAAATTAGTTCCAACTATACCTATATGGGGAAAGGTAAAGGTAATAATTTGATTTGCGTATGATGGATCAGTAATAATTTCTTGATAACCAGTCATAGAGGTATTAAAACATATTTCTCCAAGGGTTTTCCCATTTAGTCCAATACTTTGCCCCCAAAATATTTTTTCATTTTCTAAAACTAATACTGCATTCTTTTTATTAATAAATTTTTTAAGCTTTTGATTTACTTGACCAGTCATTAGGTTAAAAAAAATCCCATTAAAAATAAAATTGTGTTGTTTTATAATTTATATTTTTGCTGGTAACCCTAATCAAATCATCTATATTGGTCAATGAAAAGTAAACTAATATATATTATAATTGATTTAAAATTGAAGTTATCAATTTTTTATTGAAATGACTGCTATTAATTTTTGAGGATATAATGCTAAGAGATAGGTTCAAATCAGAATTACAAAAAGCTATGAAGTCTAGGGAAGCGCTTAAAGTTTCTACCTTAAGACTTATTTTAGCTGCAATTAAAGACAGGGACTTGGATTCTAGAAGCAAAGGTAATGGGGATACTATAGCAGATTCTAATATCCTTGAAATCTTGTCTAAAATGGTTAAGCAAAGAAAGGAAACTATTTCTACTTATAGAAAGGCAGGAAGGAATGATTTAGCTGATCAAGAAGATAATGAGATAACAATTATTTCAGAGTTTTTGCCTCAAAAGTTGACTAAAGGTGAATTAAAAAAAATTTTTGAGGACACCATTAGTGCTACATATTCTGAAACCATAAGAGATTTGGGAAAAGTTATGGCAGAGATTAAAAATAACTACGCAGGAAGATGTGATCTGGCTGAGGTTAGTAATATACTTCGTAAACGTTTGGGAGGATAATTACTTAACCTATGTCTTTTGATGATAAATTAATTAATGAGATTAATGAAAAAATTCTATTATCAGACTTCATTGGACGAAAGGTAACTATTTCAAAACGTGGCAGAGAATTTGTTGGTCTTTGCCCATTTCATAATGAAAAAACACCTTCTTTTACAATAAATGATGATAAAAATTTTTATCACTGTTTTGGTTGTGGAGCACATGGTAATGTGATCAATTTTTTAATGAATGATCAAAACTTAGAATTTAGGGAAGCTATTCGTTATCTTTGTACAGAATTAGGTTTAGATTTTAATCAATACTCAAAAAATACTTCTAATTATCCTAGTCAGGAAATCAATATAATAAAGAATATATTAAATTTAACTAAAACTTTTTTTGTTAATAATCTGATTTCTTCTAAAGGGGGCTTTGTGAGGGAATATATAAAAAATAGAAACATTTCTATGGATGTATGTAAAAGATTTAATTTAGGATATTCTCTTAAATCTTCAAATGATTTAATAAAACATTTGATGGATAATAATTTTAATGAAGATTTTATAATCAGATCAGGTGTGGTCGGAAAATCAGAAAGAAATGGGCAGATTTATGATTTTTTTAGAAATAGATTGATGTTTCCTATTAATGATAATCAGGGGAATACTATTGCTTTTGGTGGTAGAACTCTTGAAGATTCTGATCCTAAATATTTAAATTCTCCTGATACTTTATTATTTAAAAAAAGAAGGACTTTATATAATTATCAATTAGCAAGAAATTTTTCATTAAAACAGTCAAAATCTCTGATAGTAGTAGAAGGATATTTAGATGTAATAGCTTTGACACAAGTTGGATTATTTAATGTAGTTGCACCATTGGGAACAGCATTGTCAGAGGAGCAGTTAATGTTATTATGGAGAACATCTGATGAACCAATAATATGCATGGATGGTGATAAGGCAGGATATATGTCTGCCGTAAGAACTTTATCTATAGCTATGCCGCTTTTGAAACCCGGTAAATCTCTAGGTTTTGTATTTCTCCCTGAAGGAGAAGATCCCGATTCTTTAATCTATCATAACGGTAATGGGGAAATTGAAAATTTATTAGACAGACCTATTTCTATGTTTGATTTTTGTTGGAAAATTGAATTTGAACATACGAAATTAAATACACCTGAAAAACGTGCTGGATTTAGATCTAGATTCAATAAAAAAATATCCTTCATTAAGGATCATGAAGTTAGGCAAGAATATCAAAAAACTTTTAATCATAATTTTTCGAAGTATTTTTCAAATCATAGTAGCTATTCAAATAGAATGTTTTCTTCGGGTAAAAATCACTATTACACAGGAGATATAGAAAAAGATTTAAATATGGTTCATATTGCCAGAAGTAATAATAGAAATAATTCTTTTTCTAGAGAAAAAAATCTTATAGTTGCTGTAATTAACAATCCTAATTTATTAAATCAAATAGATGAAGAATTTTCAAAGATTCCTATAGTAAATAAGGAATTAAATGAGATTAGATTGTTTCTTATAGATAAATTTGTTAAAGGGGAAAGAATAAAAGAACTCGATATGAATGATTGGATTAAGGATAAAACAATGAATAAATTATTGGAGGAATACTTTAGTGGAGAGTTTTCTAAAACTAATAAATTAATTCCCCCCTATGCTTTAAAAAATGAAGATCTAAACTTTGTAGAAAAAGGTTGGCGAGAAGCGGCAGATTTACAAAGCATATGGTACAAAAGGCAAAATATAAAAAAACTTTCTAAAAAGTAATTTTGTTCTATCTTATTGCAACATTTTTATTAAAACGTTATAAGTTTGAATCTTCTATAAAAAATCAAAATAAATAGAGTAAGTTCTATGGCAAAAAAGAAAGATAATGATTCTGAAAGTACTGGTGAATTTTTAGAGATTAGAAATAATACCCACTCAAATGAAGAAGCAATTAAGAAGTTAATAGAGAAGGGAAAAACAAGAGGATTCTTAACTTATGATGAGCTCGCAAATATTCTAAATCCTGAAAACTTTTCTTCTGAAAAGATAGAAGATATACAAACTATGATATCTGAGATGGGCATAAGCCTTGTTGATAGTGATGAAGAATTTCACGAAGGTGAAACTCCAACAAATCCTAAGATAGGTGAAAAAAGTGAAGATTTGGTGCAAATTCCAAATGCATCTGATTCAGAATTAGGAAGAACTGACGATCCCGTCAGAATGTATTTAAGAGAAATGGGAAATGTTGAATTATTATCAAGAGAGGGTGAAATTGCTATTGCCAAAAGGATAGAAGCCGGAAGAGACTTGATGTTTAGAGGAATTAGTAAAAATCCTTTAACTTTAAAGGCTATTTCAGATTGGAGGAAAGCATTAAAATTAAAAGAACTTATGATTAGAGATGTTATTGATTTAGAAGCAACATTTGGTTCTGGTCCTGATGGAGCTACTGTTAATAACCCTCTTGCTAATGCCAAAATAGCTTCAACAAGTCAGATTAAAAACGAAAATCTTTTAAATATTATAAAGAGTAAACAAGGACCTGAAAAAAAAGGTGCAGAGGGAGAAAAAAAAGATACAAAGGGTGAAAAAAAAGATACAGAAAATGAAGAATTTGTTGAAGAAGAAAATGATTTTAATGAAGAATCTCAAGATGGTTTGCCATCCGTATCAGTTCTGGAAGATATGTTAGAACCTCAAATATTGTCATCTTTTTATGAATTGAATAAGTATTACAATAAAATGAGTAAGTTTTGGAATAATAATTTAGAATGTAAATTTAAAGGTAATTCTTTGAACGAAAAAGAATTTCAAAAATTTAGTAAAAACCAATTAGCAGTGTCCAATATAATGAGGAGTTTAAGACTTAATTCTGATAGAGTTGAGGAATTAATAGATGAAGTTTATGGAAAAAGTAGACGCTTATCTTTTCTTGAAGGTAATTTAATCAGATTAGCTAAAAAATATAAAATTCAAAGAGAATCATTTTTAGAAGTATATGTTCATCATGAAGTAGAAAGTAGATTATTTACCAAATTTTCCACGTCCCAAGGAAAAGGATGGAAAGAATTTACTGAAAATGAAAAAAGTAATATTAAAAATATTCTCAAAGAGATTAAAGAAATTACTATTCATTGCGGTTTGGGAGTAGGTGAATTTAAATTTTTGGTTAGATCAATAGAGAAAGGGGAGAGAGAGGCAAAACAAGCTAAGAAAGAAATGATAGAAGCCAACTTGAGATTAGTAATATCCATTGCTAAAAAATATACTAA
>CAZNVN010000010.1:0-677 GCA_964576635.1 uncultured Rhodospirillaceae bacterium | reverse complement strand
ATAGGTTTAATGAAAGCTGTAGATAAATTTGAATATAGAAGGGGGTATAAATTTTCCACCTATGCAACATGGTGGATAAGACAAGCTATAACTAGGTCTATTGCAGACCAAGCCAGAACAATTAGAATTCCTGTTCACATGATAGAAACTATAAATAAATTGGTTAGAACATCGAGACAAATATTACATGAAATGGGAAGGGAGCCTACTCCAGAAGAACTTGCAGAAAAACTTGCTATGCCATTAGATAAAGTTAGAAAAGTTATGAAAATTGCTAAAGAACCTATAAGTTTAGAGACTCCAGTTGGAGATGAAGAAGATAGTAATTTAGGTGATTTTATAGATGATCAAAATGCAGTAATTCCTCTTGATGCAGCTATACAAGAAAATTTAAGAGAACAAACTACTCAAATTTTGTCCTCACTAACTCCTCGCGAAGAAAGGGTTTTAAGAATGCGATTCGGCATAGGTATGAATACCGATCATACCCTAGAAGAGGTAGGTCAACAATTCTCAGTTACCAGAGAAAGAATTAGACAAATTGAGGCAAAAGCTTTGCGTAAATTAAAACATCCTTCTAGGTCTAGAAAACTTAAAAGTTTTCTGGATGAATAAGGGTTTTTGGGCCCGTAGCTCAGTTGGTTAGAGCAAACCGCTCATAACGGTTTGGTCGCAGG
>CAZNVN010000009.1:21603-34725 GCA_964576635.1 uncultured Rhodospirillaceae bacterium | reverse complement strand
GCTGTTAATTCATTAATTATATCTAATTCATTATCCCATTCGTCATCAGTTAATCCAACCCATCTATTTTGAACTTTAACTGCAGAATTAATTTTTGATTCTATTGCCTTTTTCCATTCTTTTTCATAAGGATTTAGTGATGACTCTGTAGTATCTCCATTTTTTATTGCATCTGCTGCAACTTTTACTGCAACCTCTCCAAATCTAAATGCATATCTTATTCCTTCTAACACAAGTGGATTTGCCTGTCCTGCAGAATCGCCAACGAGAATTACATTATCATAAACTGTTTTTCTTGATAACCCTTCATTTGGTATCAATCCGTAATGAAATTCAATTTTTTCTATTTCACCTAAATCTTTGACAGGTCCTAATTTTTTATCAATTAATTCATTTAATTTTGCTGTTGGGTCAACGTCCGAGTCTGGTTTTCCTATTCCTACTCCAATTCTAGCTGTATTTTTTGATGTAGGAAAAATCCATGCATATCCTGCGGGTGAATATTCTTGCCCCACCATCAACCACCAGTTGTCATATTCTAGTTTCTCTGTTTTTACTTCAAATTCTGCACCAACACCAAATTTTTTCCATTGTTCCACATATCCTAATTCTTTTGCAACAACAGATGCGAAACCACTTGCATCAATTATTACTTTGCCGTTAAATTTAATTTGTTTTTCTTGAGACTTTGCTTCTACTCCAACACATCTTCCTTCTGAATCTTTTAGAATTTTTGTCACATTTGTATTGACAAAAATTTGCGCACCTGTTTTTTTCGCCCTGTTTGCCAAAAATCTATATGTTTTTCTAACATCTAACACTGCTGCTTTTGCAATATTATCTGATATGACCACTGAATTTTTCGGAGAACAAAATGAGAATTTTTTTATTGGATTATAACACTCATCTGGAATTTCAAATTTCTTAATATCAGAAATCCATGTTACTCCACTAGTTCGGACAGTTTCTGCAATTTCTTTTTCTTTCTCAATTAATGCAACTGTACAACCATTTTCTGCAGCCATTCGTGCTGTAGATGAACCTGCTGGACCTCCACCCACCACTATTACGTCAAAATCTAATTCTTCCAATTACATCTCTTAAACATTTGAATATTATAATCTAACAATTTCTTAATCATATTTATCTTCATGTAACTTCAAATTAATTCATGGCCGAAACTGATCTTCTTGCATTTGCAATGTGGTCTGGAATAACTGCCATCTTGATGGTCATTACCGGAATTGTTTACAGAAGTTATCAAAGGAAAAAATCTAATGAAAACCTTACATCTTGAAAAGAATGGAATAAGAGGACTATCAATTTCTGAAAGTTTCACAAAACAAGACAAATATTCTGTTTTGGCTGGAGTTGTTATGTCAAACGAATTCCAAATAGATGGATTCATTTTTGGCCGTGCAACTATTCGCGGCGATGATATCACTCAACAAATTATTACAATGTATGAAAAATTAAACCGTGATGACATCTCATATGTCCTCTTACCCGGAACTATACTTTCAATGTACAATATTGTTGATATTGAGAAAATTTATGATTATTTACAAATACCAATAATTGCAATAAATTCTCAAGATTCATCAGGATTGTATGATACAATCAAACATCACTTTCCTGAAAATTTTGGCATGAAACTTGAACAATATGAAAAACTTGGTTCTCGTCAGAAAATTCAACTTCATACTCAAACTACAATTTTCCTCCGAATGAGAGGTTGCACTGCAGAGCATTGTAAAATTCTTTTAGATAAGATTACCTTGCAAGGTAGTATCCCTGAACCTCTGCGTGTTTCTCAAATTCTTGCAAAAACTATATTCAAAACAAATTCTTTACAATGAAATCTCTTTCATTTTGTAGAGATTTTCTGGATCAGGTTCTGAAATTGCAGCAATCAGTGCTTTAGTATAGGAATTTTCAGGATTTGACAACACTTTGTCAATCGGACCTCTCTCCATCACCTTACCTGAATTCAAAATTACAATATTGTCTGCAAAATGTTTTGCAGTAGCTAAATCATGAGTAATGTATATCATGGAAATCTCATTTTTACTTTGAATTTCTTTCATCAATTCTAAAATCTCTGCACGAATTGAAACATCTAGCATTGAAACAGGCTCGTCTGCGATAATGATTTCAGGTTTAACTACTATTGCTCTTGCAATAACCACTCTTTGTCGTTGTCCTCCTGAAAGCATATGTGGATGCTTTCTTGCAATCTCTTCTGCAGGCTCAAGTTTTACCATGCGCAGTGTTTCAATCACTCTTTGTTTTCGTTCTTCTTTTGTCCCTAGTTCATGAATTTCTAATGGTTCATTTACTATACCCAAAATTGTCATTCTTGGATTAATCGAATCATAAGGATCTTGATAGACCATTTGACATTTCATTCTAAATTTTTTTAATTCATCTGAATTATCTTTAATTTCATTTTGATTATAGAAAATTTTTCCCGAATCTGGTTGTAACGATCTTAGAATTAGTTTTGCAATAGTGGACTTTCCAGAACCTGATTGTCCTGCTATCGCCAAAATTTCTCCGCGCTCTAATGAAAAATTTACAGAATCTGCAGCAGTAACTTCTTCAGAATTTGATGAAAACAAGTTTTTCTTCTTGAATTTCTTTGTTAAATTTTCTACTTTCAGAATCTCAGTCATGTTGGTATTATATTCAACTGTGATAAGAAATTTATGCAAAACAAAAATCGGCCATATATGACTAATAAATCAAAGCAGGAATTACTAGGATATCAATCCCATATTATTGAAAAAAATCTAACATATTTCAAACCAACAAAAACTAGTACAACTGCAACATTTGCCGACGAAGTACGTAAAACGCTATTAGACTCTGAAAAATCTATCAGCCCAAAATTTTTCTACGATGAGCATGGTTCAAAAATTTTTGATGAAATATGTTTACTACCTGAATACTATCCATATAACTCTGAAACTGAAATTTTAAAAACAATAGAGAAAAATTTACTCCCATATCTTTCTGATGACTTTCATCTTGTTGAATTAGGAAGTGGTTCTTCTGTAAAGACTAGACTCTTAATTGACATCTTACTCAAATCACAAACTAATCTACAATACTTCCCAATTGATATATCTGAAATTTTAGATAAAAGTGCAAAAAATCTATGTAACGATTATCCAAATTTAACAATTACCGGAGTTGTTGATACATTTGAAAATGGTCTTGACTTCATCGAACATTACGATGATAAATCTAATTTGATAACATTTCTTGGCTCAAGTTTTGGAAATTTCAGTCAAGATGAGGGATTGAAGTTTCTTAAAAAAATTAGTAACTTGATGAAGCCTAATGATCTTTTCTTAATGGGCCTTGACTTGAAAAAAGATCCTAAAATATTGTATGACGCATATAATGACACTCAAAATATAACTGCAAAATTCAACTTAAACGTCTTAAAAAGAATCAACAATGAATTAGATGCCAATTTCTTATTAGATAATTTTGAACATCATGCCATTTATGATGATCACAAAGGAAGAATTGAGATGTATCTTCGCTCACTTTGTAATCAAACAGTCAATATACCAAAAGCCGATCTTTCTATATCATTATCTAAAAATCTGGGGTTAAGCAATTTAGTTATTACTTCTTTAGCAACTGCAGCAGCTAAAAAATTACCACCAAAAGTAGAACCGTGAGTCCCAGCAGATAATACTTCCGAAGTTAATTTATTTGCTACTACGGCTCCTATAGGAAACCCTCCTCCCAAACCCTTAGCTAGTCCCATAACATCTGGCAATGCATCATACCATTGATGAGCAAATAATTTTCCGGTCCTACCCATTCCTGATTGCACTTCATCAAATGCCAACAAGATTCCTGCTTTAGAACATACCTCTCTGAGGAAAAGCAAATAGTCTTCTGGAGGAAAATTAATTCCCCCCTCTCCCTGAACAGGTTCGATTAATATTCCAGCTGTATCCTCATCAACATATTTCTCAACTTCTTCTATATTCCCTAAAGGAATTCTTATAAATAATTCGGTATTAACTCCAAAACCAAGTCTATGATCATCATTATCTCCGGCAGCTAAAGTATTAATTGTTCTTCCATGAAATGCATCACTAAAGACCAAAATGTTTTTTTTATTTGGAAAACCCTTGTTATAATGATACCTCCTCAGTAACTTTATAACCCCTTCTATAGCTTCCGCACCGGAGTTACAAAAAAATACACTTTCACCAAAGGAATTATTACAGATGAGATCAGCAAGCTGTTCCTGCGGTTTAATGTTATATAGATTAGAGGTATGCCATAAATTTTTAGATTGTCTAATAAGAGTTGAGACTAAATCTGGCTCTCCATGTCCAAATGTATTGACAGCAATCCCAGATGCAAAATCTAAATATTTATTACCCTCTGATGTATATAACCACGGGCCCTTCCCTCTAACAAAAGAAAGATCTATACGACCATAAGTTTTCATAACTGATGACATCAATTTTCTCTTATAACCAATGAAAGCTAAAGGCTAAATAGTTCATATTTTTATGTCAATAATTACATATTTTATATTTTTTTATACTACGATTTAAGCCTATAGCCAGTTTTTATCATTATAACTGCAGTAATAAATAAAATAAAATTTAAAATAAATAAAACTGAACCTCCTACTAGCACATTTGCATCAGCATATCCGATCAAGGAATAACGAAAACCGTCTATCATATAAAAGAAAGGATTAAATTGACTAATTAAATAAAACGTATTTGGTAAATTAGATATTGAGTAGAATGTGCCTGATAATAAAGATAAGGGGGTAACAATAAAATTAGTAATTGCAGCCATTTGGTCAAATTTATCAGCCCAAATTCCTGCTATCAAACCAGCCAGACCCATTATAGAACAAGCAATTATGGAAAAATAAATTAAGGCAAAATAATCATGTACTCGAATAGGTACAAAAGTAATTATCAAAGCAACTGAAGCTATTCCCACCAAAATACCCCTACCAATCGATCCTGCTAAGAATGATAAAGCAAATTCTAAAGCTGTTAATGGTGGTAATAGTAAATCAGTAATATTTCCCGCTATCTTCGCACTTAATAATGAAGATGAAGAATTAGCAAAAGCATTCTGGATCATAGACATAATTATTAACCCAGCACCTAAAAATTCAAGAAAAGGGGTTTCTCCCACAAATTTTGAAGCACGTCCTAGGGCAATAGAAAAGATTATTAAGAATAATAATGTAGTCAAAGCCGGACCTACAATAGTTTGCATATAAATTTTTAAAAATCTCATGAGTTCTCTTTGCATAAGAGTTCTAACACCTATCCAATTAAATACACCCATACCTCTTAAAGATTTCTCTGAAATAAATTTATTAGGACTAATATTAACACTACTCATTTTTTGCCTCATTTAAACATTATTGATATAAATAGTAATATGATACAAGTTATGTCAATCAAGGAATAAAATATTATGAAAAACGACTACACTATATACCATAATCCAAGATGTTCCAAATCAAGAGAGGCGTTAAAAATTTTACAAGAAAACAATATAAACCCAAATATCTGTTTATATCTTGAAGAGAAACTTTCTTTCGAGACCATTCAAACTCTTACAAAATTGTTAAAGGTACAAGTCAAAGATATAATAAGAATAAAAGAAAAAATATATAGAGACCTATCCTTAAAAGATGCAGATGATAATCAATTAATACAAAACATTTTAGAACACCCAATATTATTGGAAAGACCCATTATAAAATACAAAAATAAGGCCGTGATAGGAAGACCTCCTGAAAAGGTTCTGAAATTGATCAATTAAAAACCTATTTCCATTTTCATACCACTTGCTACCGGCCAACCATTTAAAACGTCTTTATAAGACATAATTTTCTTTCCAGGTCTCTGAACAGTAAGAACTTTAATAGACTCTTTTCCACACTTAATACATAAATCGTTGGAAAGAATTGTGCCAGATTCTTCATTACTGTTAGAAGGGACCATCCGAGCATCTAAAATCTTT
The DNA here is from genome assembly GCA_964576635.1 of uncultured Rhodospirillaceae bacterium. Lineage (GTDB taxonomy): Bacteria > Pseudomonadota > Alphaproteobacteria > TMED109 > TMED109. The sequence continues at coordinate 28,689 of CAZNVN010000009.1, read as the reverse complement.
ATTATTTCACCCTTTAATTTTGCCTTTGCTCCCGGATATGGACTCAATGATTTTATTTTTTTAAATATAGAATAATTGTCTAATGACCAATCTATAATTTCATCTTTTTTTAAAATTTTATCCGCATACGTAACACCTTTCAACTTCTGAGAAAAAGGAGATATTTTACCATTATAAAAATCAATAATAGTGTTGTTTAAAAGTGTAGCTCCCCTAGTAGCCAATTTATTTTCTAAGTTTAGATAACTATCATTCATATTTATTTTTATTTCGGATGATTTAAGTATGGGTCCTGTATCTAGACCTTCATCCATTAACATTACAGTAACTCCTGTCTTGTCATCTCCAGACATAATAGCCCTCTGAATTGGAGCAGCTCCTCTCCACCTTGGTAATAGAGAAGCATGGAGATTTATACATCCTAAAACTGGTAATTCTAAAACAGATTTTGGTATAATTTTCCCATAAGCAACTACTACTATAACTTCCAATTTCAAACTTCTTAAAAAAACCAATAATTCTTCATCATATAAATTATCTGGATTGAAAATTTTCATACCGTTTTTTTCTGCATACTCCTGAACTGGTTGTTTATATATTTTTTTCCCTCTATTAGCTGGCTTTGGAGGTTGAGTAATTACACATAATATTTCATGCTCTGCCTGCCTGAGTTTATCTAGACTTGGAATTGCAAATAATGGGCTACCAAAAAAGCAGATTCTTAATTTTTTGCTCATTTTAAAATCATTTCTTTATGTTATAGCAGCGTTACTTAGTTTTTTATATTTTTTCATTTTTTTCAAAATCATACTTCTTCTTAATTTAGACATGTAATCAACAAAAAGGGTTCCAGAGAGATGGTCCATTTCATGCTGAATACAAACTGCTTCAAAACCTGTAAACTTTTTTGTTTCTGTTTGTCCCTTAATATTTGTATATTCTACCAAAGCGTGATCGGGCCGCTCTATTTCATAAAATTGGTTGGGAAATGACAAACATCCCTCTTCATTATACGAAAGGCTACTTGAAATTTTAACTATTTTGGGATTAATAACAACTGCTGGAAAAAACTTTTCATCACTCTTAGAACAGTCTACTACTAATAATTGTATTGATTTTCCTATTTGAGGAGCCGCTAAACCTACACCTTTATACTTATACATTGTTTCAAACATATCATTAGCTAATTTTACGATAGATTTGTCAATACCATTTAAAGGATCACATTTATTTTTTAAAATAGGTGATGGAGCTAATACTAATTTTAAAGCTGACATAATCTTTTTACCTGTTTAATTTAATTTTTAAAAAACTATATTAAAATATTTATACTATTAATATACAATGTATTAAATAATAGAGGGTCAGTTAAATGCTCGAAAACAATTTAGCAACTATAGCATTAGTATTGACTATATGTTTATTCCTTTTTTTTGTGACTATATACATTTATAACAAACGCGAGTTACAATTTCTTAAAGAAAAAATAAAATTAAATAATGAGTTAGAACATAATGAGCAAGAGGAAAAAGAAAAAAGAATTTCCTCCTTGATAGAGCCATTAACAAATGAACTCCAAAAATTGCAAGCAAATGTAAACTACATTGAGAAAAATCGCCAAGAATCTTATGGCCGTTTGTCAGAACAAGTTAACTTATTATCTAATGAAACGAGGCAATTAGAACAGGCTCTTAAATCTCCTACTCTTAGAGGAAAATGGGGTGAAGTTCAACTACAAAGAGTTTTAGAATTATCAGGAATGATAGAGCATATAGACTATGAAAAACAAAAAAGTTTATCTGAAGGCATGGTAAAGCCCGATGCAATAGTTAATATTCCAGGAAAACGTTCTATCGCAATTGATGCTAAAACACCTTTAGAGTTTTATATGGCAGCTACTGAATCTAAGAGTGAAGAACAAAAAGAAGAGAATTTACTTAAACACGCAAAAAATATAAAACAAACTGTCCAACGTTTAAGTCAGAAAGAATATCAGAATGCTATAGATAGTAACTTAGATTTTGTTATCATGTTTATTCCTGGAGATCATTTCTTTTCTGCTGCACTAAAATATGATCCTAATTTATTTGAAAATGTTTTTAAAAATAAAGTTTTAATATGTACTCCTGCCACACTTATAGCACTTTTAAAAGGAATAGCTTTTAATTGGCAACAAGACAAACTCTCTAAAAATGTACAGGAGGTAAGTTTACATGCACAAGAGTTACAAATAAGAGTCATAAAATTTTTTGAATATTTGGATGGAATTAGAAGTGGTTTAGAAACAGCTGGATCTCAGTATGATAAAGCTATAGGATCCATACAAAAAAGAATAATTCCACAGATACAAAGAATAGCCAACCTTGGAACCATGGACGATAAAAAACTAAAAGTGCCACCCGCAAAAACACAACTAAAACTAAGAAACATTTCATCCAAAAATTACAAAAAAAAATAAACTATTAATTTTCTTGAACAGGTTGTCTTGATCTTAATGCCGCTCCTATTGTGCCTTCATCTAAGTAGTCTAGTTCACCACCCATAGGTATACCACGGGCCAACCTAGTAACTTTAACTTTTTCTTCTTTTAATAGATCAGATATATAATAACTAGTAGTTTGGCCTGCTACAGTAACTGATGTTGCCAAAATAACTTCATCAACTTCATTTTTTTTAATAACTTCTAATAATTTTTTAACTTTTAAATCTTCGGCAGTGATCCCATCTATTGCACTTAATACACCACCTAGTACGTGATATCGTCCTTTATAAGTTCCTGCTCTTTCTATAGCCCAAAGGTCAGATATTTCTTCCACAATGCAGATGGTTTTGATTTCCCTTTTATCATCCTTACATATTAAACAAGGATCATGAACATCTATATTGCCACATATATTACATAATTTAATTCTTTTAGCTGTTGAGAGCATTTGTTCTGCTAGTGGTATTAATTTTTTTTCCGGATCTTGCAACAAAGTAAGGATAGCCCTTCTGGCCGAACGTGGCCCAAGGCCAGGAATTTTGGACATGAGACTTATTAAAGTTTTTATTTCTATCGCTTCCATAATTAAAAAAAAGATTTCAGATCAAAAGGCAATGTAATGCCTCCTGCGACTTTATTAATCTCTTCCTTTGAAAATCCATCGGCTTCTACCTTAGCATTATAATATGCTTCTCTTATCTTTTTCTTGAGTAATGAGGAATCACCCAAACATTCTGGAGAAATATTAAGATCAAGCAAAGTTCCTTTTCCAGAAACTATTACCTCTACCTGTCCCTCATCGTCCTTTCCGACAAAATTAGTATTTTCGAGCTTATATTTTAATTCTGAAACTTTTCCTTTTAAATCTTGTGCTTGCTTTAATACATCAAAAAAATTATTCATAATTAATAACTCATTAAAATCAATTATCTTTTATTTCACTAAGTTCAGACTTTGGAAATTCTCTCATTAACGTTTCTACTAAAGGATTTTTTTTAACATTTTCTTTTTTTTTCTCAAGTTTTTGTTCTTCTAGCTGACTATAAGGAACCATAGATTCTTCTTCAGATATGTTTATATCCCATTCTTTACCGGTTAGTTCATTCAGCTTATTTCTAATATTAGTAATAAATATATCGCTATACCCACCTTCTATACTACACTTTATATAACCCAGTTTATAATCTATTAAACGCAATTTATCTGATAAATCTGTGTATAGAGCCATTTCTTTTTTTGACTTTACAAAAACCAATAATTTTTCAAAACTACCAATTGCTATATTATTTTTAGACTTTAATTCTTCGTCCCTTTTATCTTTTTCTCCTATGTAATCTTCAGTCAATTTTTTTTTTACATTTTTACTATCTTTATTTATTAAATCCTTCAAATCTGGAAGATCAGCAGCATAAGTTATCCTTAATAAGACCATCTCCGTAGATTCTTTGACTGAATAACTATTCTGTATCTCATTATGTCCTTTTAACAATAATTGCCAACATTTTGCTGCTGAAGACATATTTAGTTTTGTAGCACTATCTTTTGCTCTAGAAAAGTCATATTCAGATAATGAAGAAGTATTTACTGAAGAAGGCGTAGCCAAAACTCTAGTAACTAAATGACATATATTCATAAGATCTTCTAAAATTAATAAAGGATCACAACCTGTAAAAACTAAATCGTCAAAACATTTAATTACTTCATTTGGAGAACCTGATAAAATAAAATCAAAAAGATCCCAAATAGTTTGTCTATCAGAAAGACCTAACATTTCCTTAACTTCTTTCTCTGTTATTGCTCCTTCCTCATTTACGCTTATAGCTTGATCCAACAAACTTAATGAATCTCTAACACTGCCGTCGCAAGAACTTGCTATAATCTTCAATGCAGTGTCATCTACATTTACATTTTCTTCTTGTACTAATTTTTGCAAATGTTTGCGTAACTGCTCTTCAGACACCCTACGTAAATCAAATCTTTGACATCTAGATAGAACTGTAATAGGTATTTTTCGAACTTCAGTAGTACAAAAAATAAATTTTGAATGTTCAGGAGGTTCTTCTAAAGTTTTTAAAAGAGCATTAAATGCCGCAGTAGAAAGCATATGAACTTCGTCAATAATATATATTCGATAACGTCCGACCGCTGGCTTATACCTTACTCCATCAGTAAGTTCTCTCATGTCATCTACTCCTGTATGAGATGCGGCATCTATTTCTATAATATCCACATGTCTATCACTAGTTGCTGCTTTACATGATTCACACTCTCCACAGGGAGAAATTGTTGGTTTTGTATTTTTTAAACAATTTAACCCCTTAGCTATAATTCTTGCAGCTGTAGTCTTTCCGACTCCTCTAACCCCTGTAAATAAAAAAGCATGCGCTATCCTTTCCAGTTTAAAAGCATTACTAATTATTCTCACTAAAAAGTCTTGCCCAATCAAATCATCAAATGTTCTTGGCCTATATTTACGCGCCAAAACTCTGTATTCAGAAGGTTTTATAATAGTCTTAGATTCTTTTGCTGGATTCTGGCTGGATTCCAATTCTTATTCATTTAAAGTTATAATCTTCTAAATATTTCCTAAATGAAGATCGGAACAACCCACATCTATAATGCTACGGCTGCTTCTTTTCAGATCTGACCGAATTCACAAAAAAACACGTCCATTCCGATCTCCAATAATAGTATAATCATTTATAAATTGAGTTCCAACAAAGATATAATAAAAATATAAATAAAATTATGATTTTATCTAAAAATAATTTAAGAATATAAATTTTTATTGGGAATATAATGAAAAGACTTATTATAAATAAATATTTAAACTTTGATAGAGCTTCCTTTTTACGTGATTCCAAAAATCTTAATAGTTTAAATTTAGAAAACAAAAAAATAAAATTAGTAGAGGTTTGGGAAGAGAAATTCAACATTAAAAAAATTAACGATACGTTTGTTGAGATTAATTGGATTAAAGGTAAAGAAGCAATAAAACTACTAGAAAACTCAAATTTAACAATTTTTATTGGAATATTAGATAGTACATATTATTTTGCTAAAAATAATGATGAACATAACGGAGAACAGAATAAATATCTCGATCTCAGAAGATTAAATCCTCTTTTAAAAAAAACAGATCTATCGATTTTAACAACCATAAAAGGATTAATAAACTGGCATAAAAATAATAAATACTGCACCACATGTGGAAAACCTACCCACGATGAAAACCTTGGCCATTCTAGAAAATGTTCACAGCCAACTTGCGAAAATAGAATCTTTCCCAGGTTAGATCCAGCTGTAATTATGCTCATAACATATAAAGATACTTGTTTGTTAGGTAGACAAAAAGTTTGGCCCAAAGGTATGCATTCTACACTTGCAGGCTTTGTAGAACATGGAGAAACACTAGAACAAGCAGTAGCTAGAGAAACTTTTGAAGAATCAGGGGTAAAAATTAAAAATATAGAATATAAATATTCTCAACCTTGGCCTTTCCCATCATCATTAATGTTGGGATTTAGAGCAGAGGCCATTAATAACAAACTAGATGTTAATTTTTCTGAATTAGAGATTGCTAGCTGGTTTACAAAGGATTTTTTGAAAGCTAGCCCAGAAAATGATTCCTTTAGAATGCCAGGAAAAGTGTCTATAGCCAGGAGATTAATAGAAGAATGGATTAATGAAAATTAATTTTTATTTCTTTCATTATGTGCTTTATATACTCCCAATATTTTGACTTCTTTCGAAAAAAAACCTAATTCCTCAAGGGCTAAACGCACTGTATCCACTCTAGGATGCCCTTCAATATCAACATAAAATTGTGTAGATGCAAAAGACCCATCGATCATATAACTCTCTAATTTTAATAGATTTACCCTATTAGTAGCAAATCCACCCAGTGCTTTATACAAAGCCGCAGGAATATTTCTAACTTTAAAAATACAACTAGTTATAACTAAGTCATTAGTTGGATCTGGATCTACAGCTTCTTTACTTAAAATAACAAAACGGGTTATATTATTTTCAGAGTCTTCTATATTACTGAATAGAATATTTAATCCATGAATTTCAGCAGCTAGATTGGAAGCAATAGCTGCACATTTAATATCTTTTTTAGCTGCAATATCTGCTGCAGCACCAGCAGTATCCCCCCAAATTATTGGCATCAACCCATGATCATTTAAAAAATTTCTACACTGAGAAATAGCCTGAGCATGACTTGATACACTTTTCACATCATCAATTTTTGCTCCTGGTATCGTCAAAAGTTGGTGCCGTACCGGTTGAAAATGTTCACCAATAATATGAAGCGAAGAACTGGCCAATAAATTATGAATATCTGCAACCCTTCCAGCTTGAGAGTTCTCTATAGGGATCATAGCTAATTTTGCTTTTCCACTTGTTACTGAATCAAAAGCATCTTCAAAAGTATCACATGGAAAAGTTTCCATATCAGGAAATGATGTCAAGCAAGCTACTTCAGAATAAGCCCCAGATTGACCTTGAAAAGATATTTTATTGTTTTTAATATTATCCAATTGTAATAACTCCTAATATTTTATAAATCGTAATCTTTTACATATTCTCTTACATTTGAT
>CAZNVN010000009.1:0-21593 GCA_964576635.1 uncultured Rhodospirillaceae bacterium | reverse complement strand
TCGGAACCTCGTCAATAACCTTGACGTAGATCGACATTCCTGCCTCTAAAGCTCTTAATTGCTCAAGGCTCTCCCTTTTCTCCAATTGACTAACCTCTAAATTTACAAATTCTTCTATTTTTTTTCTCTTAAATGCATAAATTCCTATATGATGAAAGACTGGTCCCTCTCCAAAAGGTACAAGGGACCTTGAAAAATATATGGCATTACCTCCCAGATTATTTTTTCCTATAACAACTTTAACTACATTATTGTCACTATATTCTTTTTTATTTTTAATTATACTTGCTAAAGTAGCCATCTCTACAGATGCATCACTAAAAACCAATAAAAGCTCTCTTATGGAAACAGGATTAATAGTAGGCATATCTCCTTGCAAATTAATTATAATATCCAACTCTTTAGTAGGATCAATTTTTTCAAGTGCTTGATACACTCTGTCGGTCCCTGAAGCAAGGGAAGGACTAGTCATAACCGCAGTAATTCCATATTTATTTGCAACATCATAGACTTCTTGTTCACAACAAGCGATTACGACCCTACCCACACTTGATTTAGTCGCTTGTTGAGCAACACGTATCACCATAGGAATACCCTCTATATCTACTAAGGGTTTTCCCGGCAATCTACTTGATGCCATTCTAGCTGGAATAACAATAAGATTTTTTTCTATATCTTTAATCTTTATATCTCCATATAAATATATTAAGAATTAACTTAAATATACGTGTAATTACAATATAATAGATTTCATAAATTGAGGCTATAGCTTCTATTATAGAATACTAATAAAAAATATACGAAAGAAAGAATACGTGATGTCTGGTTTTGAATTAAATAAAATAATAGGGTCTATACTAGGGGTAATTTTGTTAATCCTAGTTATAAATAATTTAGGTAATATTCTCTATCATGAACAAGAAGTTGATGCACATGTGAATGAAAATATAATAGGTGATACAACTATAAGTGAAAACAAAGAGGGGATAATAACAACTAAGGACAAGGTTTCCAACATAGAAGAACGACTCGCCATCGCAGATATTAATGAAGGAGAGAAATATATAAAAAAATGTGGGGTATGCCATTCTTTTAAAAATGATGGAAAGAACAAGTTGGGACCCAATTTGTACAATGTTTTTAATAGAAAAATAGCTTCTATAGAGGGATTCTCATATTCAAAAGCCCTAAAAGATATAGGGTTAAATTGGAATAAAAATAACTTAGATAGCTTTTTATTAAGCCCTAAAAAATGGGTTCCAGGAACTAAAATGGTTTTTGTTGGTATAAAAAACGACCAAGAAAGAGCAAATGTTATTAAATATCTTCAAAGTTTAAATTAAATAAAAAAAATTCAAAAAATGATTAAACTCAAATACTCATTACTACATATTTTACTAATTTTACTAGTGTTCGGGTTTAGTTTTAATAGTTATCTACTATCTAATGATAAGCCCACCACACATGGCCTATCAATGTTTGGAGATATTAAATACAAAAATAACTTTAAGCACTTTGATTACGTAAACCCTTTAGCACCGAACGGTGGTAAAATTAAATTAGCAGAAAGAGGGACCTTTGACTCGCTAAATCAATTTATCTTAAAGGGATTACCTGCTGTAGGATTAGATAATATATATCAGAGTCTTATCAAAACATCTTTGGATGAACCATTTTCAGCTTATGGGTTAATAGCTAAAAAAATACAAGTAGCTGAAGATATGTCTTCTGTAACTTTTTATATACACCAAAATGCTCAATGGAATGATAAAGTACCTTTAACTACTGAGGATATCAAATGGACATTTAATACATTAATTAACAAAGGACATCCCTATTATAAGTCTTATTTTGCTGATATAAAAAATGTAGAAATTATAGACAGTCATACAATCAAATTTAACTTTAAAAAAACTACTAACCGAGAACTACCATTAATTATTGGTCAAATGTTAGTATTACCTAAACACTTTTGGGAAGATAAGGATTTCGGCACTTCCGGTCTAACTATTCCTATTGGATCTGGGCCTTATAAAATTTCAGAAGTAGAACCTGGCAAAATGATTTTATATGAGAAAATAAAAAATCACTGGGCAAATAATTTTCCAGTAAACATAGGTTATAATAATTTTAAATATATACAATATGACTATTATAGGGACGCTTCAGTAATGATAGAAGCATTAAAAGCAATGGAATATGATTTCAGGCATGAAAATATTTCTAAGGAATGGTCAACTTCTTACAAATCTATAGTAAAAGAAAACAAATCCTTTACTAAAGAAGAAGTGTGGCATCAATTGCCCCAAGGCATGCAGGCTTTTATTTTTAATATAAGAAAAGATATCTTTAAAGATATAAATTTAAGAAAAGCAATTAACTTGGCATTTGATTTTGAATGGACTAATAAAGCATTGTTTTATAATCAGTATACTAGAACTAAATCTTATTTTTCAAATTCTAACCTGGCTTCCTCAGGACTCCCCCAAGGTCCGGAGTTAGAGATACTGAATAAATATAAAGATCAATTACCTCGTGAATTATTTACTGAAGTATATGAAGTAAGCAAAAATGACGGATCGGGAAATATCAGAAAAAATTTAAGATTAGCACAGAGAATACTTAAGGAATCAGGTTATCAAATTAAGAATAACAAATTAATCAATAAAGACGGGATACCTATTGAGTTTGAAATATTATTATTAGCACCTGCTTTTGAAAGAATAGTAGCACCATTTAAGTCCAATTTGTCTAAATTAGGTATAAAAAGTTTCATTAGAATTGTTGACACTTCTCAGTATAAAAATAGGTTAGATAATTTCGATTTTGATATGGTCGTGATGGCAAGAGGACAGAGTTTATCTCCAGGAAATGAACAAAAGAATTATTGGTCTAGTGCTAGCGCTGACATCAAAGGAAGTTCCAATTGGATTGGAATAAAAAATAATGTGGTAGATGACCTAATAGAAATGATTATTCAAGCACCTAATAGAGAAGAATTAATTGCGAGGACAAGAGCTCTAGATAGAGTACTCCTTTTTAACCACTATTTAATTCCACATTGGCATATAAAAAAATGGCGACTGGCTTACTGGAACAAAATTAAGCGACCTGAAGAATTACCCAAGTATGGCTTAGGGTTTCCAGATATTTGGTGGTATAATGAAAAAAATTAATATTTGATATCAAATATGACTACCTATCTTATAAAAAGACTCATCCTCTTAGTACCAACACTTTTTGGTATAATTCTACTTAATTTTATTATAGTTCAATTTGCTCCAGGTGGACCAGTCGAGAACACGATAGCTAAATTACAAGGAATTGCTGTTCAATCTACAGAAAGAGTTTCTGGCAGTAATATTGATAGTATGCAAAACCAAATTCAAAACCTATCAAGCGAAACTCTATATGTTGGTGCGCATGGATTGGATCCCGAAATAATTAAAGAAATTGAAAAAATGTATGGTTTTGATAAACCACCACATGTACGCTTTATAGGTATGGTTAAAAATTATTTGTTTTTTGATTTTGGTAATTCTTTTTTTCAAGACAAAAAAGTTATTGATTTAATTAAAGATAAACTTCCTGTATCAATTTCTCTGGGTCTGTGGACCACTCTACTAGTTTATTTGATATCTATACCTCTTGGTATTTCAAAGGCAGTAAGAGATGGGGAAAAATTTGATGTGTGGTCAAGTGCATTAGTGATAGTAGGAAACGCCATTCCATCTTTTCTATTTGCAATTTAATTAATAATTATTTTTGCGGGTGGAAGATATTTAGATTTATTTCCTCTTAGGGGTATTGTATCAGACGATTGGTCAGAATTATCCAATTTAAAAAAAATAGGAGATTATTTATGGCATATTACTCTCCCCATAATATCTCTTGTAATAGGCGGATTTGCAGGATTAACTATGCTCACTAAAAATTCCTTTTTAGACCAAATTAATCAACATTATGTAATCACAGCAAGAGCTAAAGGACTAAAAGAAAAAAAAATACTTTATGGACATATCTTTAGGAATGCTATGCTAATTGTCATAGCTGGTTTCCCAAACGCTTTTATAGGAATTCTATTTACTGGAGCATTATTAACAGAAGTAATATTTTCTTTGGATGGATTAGGTTTGTTAGGATTTGAATCTGCAATTAATAGAGATTATCCAGTAATGTTTGCCACGTTATATATTTTTACTTTGTTTGGATTGTTGATGAATATATTAGGAGATTTAATTATAACTTTAATTGATCCTAGAATTGATTTTGAAACAAGATAATGTTTAAGTTTTTTAAAAATACTAACAATCTTAAGAATAGAAAATTATCAAATTTTACAAATAATAAAAGAGGTCTTTGGTCCTTTTACATATTGTTACTTTTACTAATATTTACACTTCCAGCAGAGTTTATAGCAAATGATAAACCCATATTGATCAAACATGATAACAGATATTTTTTTCCAACTTTTATAGATTATCCAGAAACAATATATGGTGGTGAATTTCAAACACCAACAGATTACAGAGACCCCTATGTGTCTGAACTGATTAACCAAAAAGGATGGATGTTGTGGCCTCTTATTCCATTCAGCTACAAAACAGTAAATTATAATCTACAATCTCCTGCCCCTTCTCCTCCTAGTTTAGAAAATTGGCTAGGCACAGATGATCAAGCAAGGGATGTTCTTGCTAGGTTAATTTATGGCTTTAGAATTTCTATTGTATTTGGTTTCATTTTAACCTTATTTTCTTCTTTAATTGGAATATTAGCTGGAGCTGTTCAAGGATACTTTGGAGGACTAACTGATCTGCTAGGACAAAGATTTTTAGAAATATGGTCAGGAATCCCTGTTTTATATCTAATTATTATCATTGGCTCAATAATAATACCTAGCTTCTGGTCGTTATTATTTCTATTATTATTATTTAGCTGGATGACTTTAGTAGGATTAGTCCGTGCAGAATTTCTCAAAGCCAGAAATTTTGATTATGTAAAAGCTGCTAGATGCTTAGGTATGACCAATGGGAGAATTATGTTTAAACATATTCTACCAAATGCAATGGTTTCTACGATTACTTTTCTACCTTTCATAATGGCCGCATCAATTACCACTTTAACTAGTTTAGACTTTTTAGGATTTGGGCTTCCTCCTGGCAGTCCTTCTTTAGGTGAATTATTAAACCAAGGAAAAAATAACTTGCAAGCTCCATGGCTTGGAATAACAGGTTTTATAACTATCAGTATAATGTTAACTTTATTAGTATTTATAGGGGAAGCTGTTCGTGATGCTTTTGATCCAAGGAAAATAAACCTATGACCAATAAAAAGAATTTAATTACTCCTATAATTTTAGCTGGTGGCTCAGGCACACGTATTTGGCCTTTATCAAGAGATGAGAAACCTAAGCAGTTTCTTAGTCTATTAGACAAGTTGTCCCTACTTCAACTAACAGCAAATAGATTAAAAAATAAAATTTTTATTGAACCCATAATTATTACCGGCGAAGCTCATAGATTTATAGTGCATGAACAACTAAATATGATGGGACTCCAAAACTGTCAAATTATCTTAGAACCATTCCCCAAAAACACAGCTGCTGCAATTTCTGTTGCAGCAATGTACGTAGAAAAGAATGATTTACCAAACACCTTATTAATTTTACCTTCCGACCATTTTATTGATAATAATGATAATTTCATAAAATCAATAAAACTAGCAGCTCAATATGCTAATAAAGATAAATTAATTTGTTTAGGAATCAGTCCTACCTATCCTTCATCTAAATTTGGTTATATCACTACTAAAAAATCAAATCTTAAAAACAATTCAATTAAAAACATTTCTAATTTTATTGAAAAACCATCAAAAGAGAAAGCAGCTAAGTTAATTGCAAAAAAAGCCTTATGGAATTCTGGAATATTTTGTTTTAAACATCAGACTATTGTTGAAGAAATAAAGAATTTTGAACCAAATATTTTAAAACTAACAAAAAAAGCTTTAGAAAATTCCAAAGAAGATATGGGTTTTTTAAGATTGGATGAAACTTCATTTAAAAAAATTAAATCAATTTCAATAGATAAGGCCGTTTTTGAGAAAACTAACAAAGGAATGGTAATCCAAACTCAGTTTTCTTGGAATGATTTAGGAACGTATGATGAGCTTTGGAAAGTTAGTAAAAAAGACAAAAGTAATAATGTTATTAAAGGTGATATCATTACCCACAATGTAAAAAATTCTTATATATTCAGTGAAAAAAACTTAGTTAGCGTTTCCAATTTGAATAACATAGTCCTAATAGTTACTAATGATGTAATTATGGCTGCTGATATTACTAAATCAGAAGATATCAAAAATATAACTAATTTACTTAGAAAAGAAAAAAGGAAAGAGCTAGTAGAACATCCTACAACTCAAAGACCATGGGGATATTTTGAAAATTTATTTTCAGAGAAAAATTACAAAGTAAAAAAACTATATATTTATCCTGGAAAGAAACTTTCCTTGCAACAACATAAAAAACGATCAGAACATTGGATAATAGTTTCTGGAAAAGCCACAGTGACTAAAAATAATAAAGTTTCTACACTTTCACCTAATCAATCAACTTACATACCTAAACTTACTAAACACCGCTTAGAAAATAGGTCCCGAACACCATTAATTATTATTGAAATTCAAACTGGAAGCTACTTTGGCGAGGATGATATTAAACGTTTCGAAGACGTATATGGAAGAAAATAAAACACATGTCTTTAACTTTACTTTCTATAAAAAATTTAAATATATCTTTTAATACTCCCACTCAAATTATAAAAGCTGTCTCTGCTTTATCCATTAAAATAGAGAAGGGAGAAGTGGTGGCTTTAGTAGGAGAAAGTGGTTCCGGAAAATCTGTTACTGCTTTATCTATCTTAGGATTACTTAACTACCCTATTGCTTTTCACTCTAAAGGAAGTATAAAATTTATAAATAAGGAGATTTTAGGAAAAAATAATCTCAATCTGCAGAATATTAGAGGTAATAAAATATCTATGATATTTCAAGAACCTATGACCTCCCTTAATCCACTCCATACAGTTAGAAAACAAGTTTCTGAATCATTTTTAATACATCAAAAGATAGACCAAAAAGAAATAGATAATAAAGTACTACACTTACTTAAATTAGTAAAACTCGATGCGCCAGAAGAAAAACTAAATTCCTTTCCTTATCAATTATCTGGAGGACAGAGACAGAGAGTAATGATAGCTATGGCAATTGCCAATAAACCAGACTTACTTATAGCTGATGAACCTACGACTGCTCTAGATGTTACAATTCAATCTAAAATATTAAGTCTAATTCTAGATCTTCAAAAAAATCTAAATATGTCCGTATTGTTAATTACTCACGACTTAAACATCGTTAAAAATATAGCTAAAAGAATATACATTATGCACAGAGGAAAAATAGTAGAAGAAGGAACAGTAAAAAAAGTATTTAATAATCCTAAAGAAAAATATACCAATAATCTATTAAACGCACACTTTCAAAAGTTTACTCAAAAAGCTAAAAAATATGGGGGAGATCCTCTACTGCAAGTAAAAAATCTCAAAGTTTACTTTCCAGTTAAAAAAGGAATTTTAAAAAAAACCATTAGATACGTAAAAGCTGTAAATAACGTGTCCTTTCATGTTAATCCTGGTGAAACCTTAGGCATTGTAGGTGAATCAGGATCCGGCAAAACTACTTTAGGTCAATCCATTCTAAAACTCATTCCCTCAAAAGGAATAATAAATTTTGATGGTATTGAGATAAATAGTAAATCTCAAAAACATATACGACCCTATAGAAAAAATATGCAATTTGTGTTTCAAGATCCTTTTGCATCCTTAAGTCCCAGACTGTCTTTGTTTTCAATAATTTCTGAAGGCTTAGAAATTCATAATATAGGAAAAAATATTAAAACGAGAAGAGATTTAGTATCAGATACTCTTAAAAAAGTAGGTTTATCTGCTAACGATATTGATAGATATCCTCACGAATTCTCAGGAGGACAAAGACAAAGAATTGCAATAGCTAGAGCTATAATTATTGAACCCAAACTTGTTGTATTAGATGAACCCACATCTGCATTAGACAGGAATATTCAGCTACAAATTATAAATTTACTTCAAATGATTCAAAAAGAAAGAAATTTATCTTATATATTTATAAGTCATGACTTAAGAGTAATAAAATCTATATCAAATCGTCTCATAGTAATGAATAATGGAAAAATAGTTGAATATGGAAATGCAAACAATATTTTTAGTAAACCTAAAAATCGCTATACAAAAAACCTTTTGAATTCAGCTTATTTATAAATACATAAAGGACTTAATTTTGAAAAATAAAAATATAATTGATATTGCGTTTTATTCTGAATGGGATGATATAAAACCTTGGAAAACTTTACTTCGTAAAAAAGGGTTTAATCTTCTCTCCTGGCCAAAAGAAATTAAAAACAGTTCAAAAATTGAAATTGCTCTAGTATGGGATCCGCCCAAAAACATGTTAAATAAATTTCCTAATTTAAAACTAGTACACTCTTTAGGAGCAGGAGTAGACCACATAAAACTCAAAAACTTAAATAACAAATTAAAGATAACACGTTTAGTTGATCCTGATTTGAGTTCCCAGATGTCAGAATATATAATTATGAGTGTACTGATGTGCCAAAGGCATTTTTTTGAATATTCTCATCAACAAAAAGTAAAACTATGGAAACAGTTAAAAAATATCCCTAAAAGTGAATTCCAAGTTTCCTTGCTGGGATACGGTAAAATTGGCAAAGACGTTAATAAAAAACTAAATTATCTAGGATTTACAACTAAGATTTGGTCAAGAACTAAGAAAATGACAAATAATAAGAATTTCTATCATGGAAAAGATCAACTTATAAAGTGCCTAAAGAATTCAAGTTGCATCGTTTCAGTTCTTCCACTTACTACAGAAACTAGAGATATTATTGATCTAAGTATTTTAAAAAGAATGTCAAGCAACAGCTGCTTTATAAATGTAGGTAGAGGGAAGACTGTCAAAGAAGAAGACTTAATTTACGCTCTTAGAAAGAAGATAATTAAGGGTGCTATTCTAGATGTTTTTGAAAAAGAACCTCTTAAAGAAACAAATCCATTATGGAATATGCAAAACGTCATTATCACTCCACATATCGCGGCAACAACCAGAGTAACAGAACACGCAGTAAATTCCTTTGTTGATAACATAAAAGCACTATATAGAGGTAAAGCCTTAAAACATTTAGTTGTCAAACATAAAGGTTATTAATTTTTTAAATAAAAAGGGCGCCTAAAAAGGCGCCCTTTTAATACTTTGCTTTAAGTTGTCTTAGAACTTAATAGAAAGTCCTCCAGATGCAAATGACTCGTTATAGTCATTTCTACTGTTAACCGTCCCGATATTAAAGCCTCCGATCATCCGAGATCCTAGTGCAAAATTTATACCTCCACCAAGAACCCAAGATGAGTTAGCATCACTTACTGCTTGTTCAGTGTTACTATCAGCTGTAGTTTCTGTAGAATACGAACCTGACGTTGTACTTTCAGTATTCCATGAAACGTCTAAATAAGGCGCTATACGTCCCATATTTCCTGCTAGTCGTATCCCAGCTTCTGTTATCCTTGACTGTACTGATCTTCCGACAACAGACACATTAGCCGTGGTAAGTGTCTCATTACTAGTCGACCATATTGCACTTCCCGTTGTGTCGCTGTCTACAATCTCCGTAAAGGCATCAATATCTATTTCTATGTTCCTATGTGCTACTCGAGGAGTAACAGTGAACCTTCCTCTTGTAAATGATGCCTGCACTCTTGCATTTTGATAGTTTACATCAGCGCTAGTAGAACCATTTATGGTTTTATCATTGCCTAGATCTCTTCTGCCTGTATCTATATCAGAGGATCCTTGACCAATTCCGACATCTATTTGCAGACGTGAAGTACGATAAGCAACATATAATCCATAAGTATCTATGTCCTGATCGTATGATCCTCCATTAAACTGAGTTGTCAAATCAGAATCATAATTAGAAACAACTAAACCTACAATCATTTTACCAAAGTTTTTATCAACGCCGAAAGCGTAAGAATTTGAGTCTCCATCATATCTGTTGGTATCTGATTGAATGTTTACAAAATTCTGTGTATTTTCAAAATCAGACGAAGCATAATCAGCCCATATGCTTAACCCATTCCATACTTTATTAGCTGACATACCAACTCCATCACCGTGGTTGGTAAAGCTTAGACCGGTACCCGTAGCCGTATCACTAGCGGCATAAGCCTGATCTATTCTATTTGAAACTGCACCGATAATAGCATTGACAGCATTACGGGCAACATCGCCAGCAACAACTGCAGTACCATTTGTTTTACCTGCTCCAGCGTACAAACAGTCTCTTCCCACATAGTTACCGCCAGCATTTGTATGGTCCAAGAGATCTACGTATTGACCAGCTGCAATCTGCACTTTGACGTAACTTTGGGTTATGTATTCTCCCCCATGCTGAGTACCATAAGCATCATTTGTACAACTTATAGAATAAGTATTAGCTGCTTTTGACTCATTTTGTAGGAAAAACGTAAAACCTATTATAATTGCGAACATTGTCGCGAAAAAACTTCTAAATAGTTTCATTTCGAAACCCTCCTCAACTTTAAAGCTCAGTAACAAGCACCTAACTATTATAAGGCCTTGCTAAACATTTATATAAACGTTAAAAACCGTATACAAACTATACTATGAGATAAATAATCCACAAGCAAATAAAAATTTAAAAAAATAAAATAGAAAACAGTTGCAAAAATACCACATTATTCATTACTAATTATTCGTTTCTTTATATGCCTTAACAAATTCCCTAAGAACTTTTATTAATTTGGGATCTATGTATCTTTGCCATTTTAAACACTTCTGACCTGCTTCACTTCTAAAAGTACCAGACAAAACTCCTCCACTTTCTACACGTAAACATTTGTCTTCAACATCTAATGCTCCCGATTGGTCAGCCCTTTCAATTAAAAAAACTGCTTTATCTAATTCGTTATTCCCTATATAGATGGCTGCCTCTGCAAGATCACAATATGGGACATCTCTCTCGAATTGACGTGCAAAACTACAAATTTTATTTATCTCATCAAATTTGCCACTAATAAGCAATGTTGAGACATAAGGTGTGATTTGATCTGACCTTTTAGGAGCTAAAGTAAGTAACAACCTAATTCTTTCATCCCATATATTTAAATAATTATTTCTTAAATTTGTAAGATTACCCCTTAAATCACTAGGTTCTATTGAAGAAAAATAAGAAACTGTATTAATATCCGCATTCACTAACTCTATACTACCCTTTTTTGTAGCAACCACTTCATCTACTGCACATAAATACCATTTCATCACGTCATAGTCAGTTTTAACAAGGGGTTCATTATTTTTTATCTGATTTCTTATGTAAGTTGTATATCCATCAAGCATTTGAGATAAATGAATTCCTCCTCTATCAAAATCTCTTATTGAAAAAGAACAGCTTTGTCCATTATCCACTCTTTTAGACAATTGGATTAATCTATTTGGACTGAATTCTTGCGTATTATTGGTAGTAATCAGTCCTATTACACTTGCAAAAACTAAAAATCCAAAAATTAAAATTAAATAACTCATTGAAAAATATAAGTTATCTCTAAAATATTTTAGTTTTTTAATATATCTATCCGAATAGGAATTAGGATGTGTTATTAAAGTAGCCGTTGCTAAAGCCAGTAGAGGAAGACTAGAGATAAATTGAAACCAAAAACAACATATTAGAAAATACAACAGCCAAAGATAAGGAAGAATGCCTCCTCTAATAAAAGCATTTTTAAGCAAGTGAAATGCATAAAGAACATAAAATACAAATCCTATGGCTCCAATACTAAAAATGTGTTCAAATACCTCATTATGTGTATGAAAATGAACTCTGTTACCAGTATTAATTTGCGTGAAATTTTCTTTTGTAAAGCTGCTAATCAGCAGCTCGGATATATTCCCCCAACCATATCCAACAAAAAATACTTTAACTGAATCCAAATGCTCAAGTAGAACACGTATTATAGAACCTCTTGCTACTAAAGTAGCAAAATGAGACACGTCCAATAAAGGATTGCTTGTTTTTTTTAAACTATCACCCATATTACTTGTTCCATCCCAGAAAACAAAGGAGGAAAGTAATATAAAAAAAGAAGCTAAAAGTATTATAAAAGTAAAAAATTTGGGGGAGTTAAGATTTATATATATAATTTTTCTAATGTCTTTAAAAATTTCACCTGTTTTCAATATTTCTATCGCTATCCAAAATAGTCCAACTAATAACCATAATAAACAGGCAGACTCATTCTTTAAGATCCAAAAATATGGACCCAAACTTATATACAAAAATATAAGAAAATATCTTTGATTGACTATCTTGAATACCAAGCTTTTCGTATAAAGATTTAAAAAAGAAGAAACTATTATAATAAAAGCTAAGCCATAAAAACACAAATAATCAAAAAAGTAGAAGAACCTTAGTTGATATTGTCCCAGGTCAGGACGCAAACTAAATATTGTGACAAATAAAATAACCAAAAATATACTTATTAATAATGGAATTCTCCAATTTTTATTAGACCAAACCATAAAGTAAAGCAAAGTCATTATGCTTAGATCAAAATACCAAAATGCACCTTGACCTAGTTGAGGAGAACCATATAAAGCAAGATTAGGAATCCTTTGAAATAATGCTGAAAATACAGAAAACAGACCTAAAATAGCTGGTATTACAATTAGTGGTTCCCAGAGTATAAATCGTAATTGTTTATGCCTAAATAAAACTACTAAAATATTTATAGCTAATAAAGAGCATATTATATGCGTAAGTACTATTTGACCTTCTATTTGCCCCCAATATCCAAATTGAAATCTTGGAATAGCTCCTAAAATAACCCAAGGCATCAGTAATGATGATACCTTTAAGAATATAGTCTCCATAAAACTAAATTCTGGATTAGTTTCATTTGAAATCGTTGATTCCATTTATAATCCTAAATTATTATTAAGATTGCCATATTTATGGCACATTTATTTTTTCTAAAACCACTAACATTCTAAAACTCACATGGCGAGCTAGATAAGTTTCTAAAAATTTCTCTATTTTCAAAAATAATGGATAAAGGAAGGATGGCAATAAACTCCATGTTCTAAATCCACCTGATAAAGGATATGTTAAAAACCCAAATTCTTTTTTATAAATAACTTTAAAATCACTAATTAATTCCTCAAACTTAACAAGATCCTTAAACAAAAGTGTAGGTAATGCTTGGTTAGAATCATAAGGATCTGTAGTAGTCAACTTTTTATCAAAAGCATTAACTTTCATATTTACAGGTTCCGAATGCAAATATTTATAAAAAAAACTTGAAATTTTAGTAATTGCTGGTTCCACTAAAACAATTCTACCTCCAACTTCTAAAACTTTACTTGCCTCTTCAAAAAATGAAACTGGAGAGTGGAGATGATGTAAAACATCTATCATTAGAATATTAGTAAATATTTTTTTTACAAAGGGAAGGTGATGAGCATCTGAAACCACATCTACCCATGGGACATCTTGTATATCTGTATAAATTACTTCTTTATAATTTTTATTAAAATTAATACCTCCACTTCCTATTTCTAAAATTAGCCCTGGTTTAATAAATTTAGTCATTCGACTATAGATGTCATCATATACTTTTCTTAATACAAGTTTATTATTCCAAACTTGACGCTGTCGATAAATCTCTGACATTTTTTATTATCCGTTTTCTAATTTTGAAATTTGCTAATATTTTTCTTTTTTTTTAACATTTGATTTATTAAATAAATAAGATGTTTTAAAGCAACAGCTTGCCATAAAAAAATTAAAGAAATAAACGGCAATATGTATTTAGGAGAAACATTGGGTCCTGTTATTAAAATAAAATATAATATCAACATACTGCTTAAAAACGTAAAATAAAATTTCTTATATACAAAAATTCCAAAACCATAAATAGTCAAAAAGAAGCATATTATAGAGATAGCTAAAGATAACAAAACAGTAATAAAATACTCATGATAAATATTATTTTCTAAAATCAAATTTATCCAATCTTTAATACTTTTACTCTGGATAAAAGATGGATGAGGTAAAGACCTAATCCTCTGATCTACTAGAAATGCAGGCGAAAAAATGTTGATTGTAGCCGCTTTACCCCATGCATAAAGAATAGGAATAATAGGTTCTTCTGAAAGAATTTTTATAGCAACTGAAGTTTTAATTTTGCTATTATTATAAGGGTTATCTGTTAATCCCCCTAAAGAATTTATTTCATCATTTATTATTCCTATAGATTTTTCCCTGTCATAACCCCTAGAGACAGCTAAAACATTGGGGACAAACCAATGACTCAAGTGTGCTCCTGTCTGTGAAGTTAAAGAAAAAGTTTGATTGGAAATGATATTATTAACTAATCTCGGAGATAAGGGGATTAAAGCTAATATCAGAAATCCTGTAAGACAAATAAAAATATTAGTTTTTTTCATCCACTTGAAATTAAATATATACAGTACTGGCAAACTTAAAAAAATTAATGGATAACTAACAGCTCTAACTAATGCAGATATACCCAACATAAAACCAGAAATCATAGGAGCAATAATAGATTTTTTGAAAATGGTAGCCAAAAAATAGTATATAGCGATACTAAAAAACAATAAAAATAGAGTATCTGACAAAATTTGAGAACTTGCTATTACCATAGTTGGAGATATTGCCGCTAAAAAACCTACTATTTTCTCTAAATCTTCTTCTACCAGTTTTGCTGATTTGCTTATTACTATACAAGTTAAAGAATCTAATATGCTTTGAAAAAATAATATTAAAAACAAATTTTCTTTAAACAAAAAAATAAATAATTTATAATACCAAAAAGCTCCAGGCATTCTCTCTGCTACTAGACCATCAGAAGTAATCCAAAAATTCAGGGGATAGGTAAAAGAACCATCCCAGTACATTTTCTGATCCTCATATAGGAAATTTTCAAAAGTTAAATCCATAAATAAAAGATTAACTACACGAACAACCAGAGCTAAAATAAATATAGTTAGCCCTATTTTCATACTATATAGCCTTTAATTTTAAGAAGGCCAATACCACCATTTTTATTAATAATAAACCGTGACTAAACCTAGAAATTTGTGTCTCTCCATAGGTTCTCGCTCTATAATGTATGGGGACTTCTATCATTTTCAGGTTTAGTTTAGAGGCACCAAAAATTATAAAAAAATCTCCAAATGGATCAAATGAGCCTAACTCACTATTTATTTTTGATAATTTTTGATAATGTTTTCTTTGTAATACCTTTGTTCCGCACAAAGTATCAGTATATCTTTGACCTAGAAGCCAACTAAATAGTATAGAAAATAATCTGTTCGCAATATAATTCAAAAAAAACATGGCACTATTTTCCATAGGATATAACAACCGAGTACCATTAATATATTCAGCTTCACCATTAGAAATTTTTTTCCAAAACTTAGTCAGATCTTCAGGCGCAACAGTAAGATCTCCATCTAAAATCATTAACACGTCATTAGATGCAATGGAAAATGCCTTAAATACTGCATCTGCTTTACCATGTCCTGACTGTTGTATTGCTTTTAGAACAAAGCTTTTATTTGTATAATTCTTGTCTTTGACGACTTTCTGTATCTCATTCCATGTGCCATCATTAGAATGACCTTCTACAAATATTACTTCAATATTATCAGTAAATTTAGGTAAACTATCTAATGCTGCCCTTACATTACCTTTTTCATTACGACAAGGGATAATAATACTAGCGGATTTGGGTAATTCGTTTGAAAATTCTCTTAGAGAACGAGAAACAACGTAGTGACGTAAGCACAAAGAAGATAAAATTGGCAAGGGTGATAAAAATCTATTTAGAAACCTTGTGATTCCATAAAATTTGAAAGGGAATATTATTTTTTTTTCTTTTCTTACTGTTTCATAACCTGAAGTTTTTAGCAATGTAGATATATCTTCCTCACTCAAAAGTGCTTTTGGCAATTCTGGCATCTTAAGTTTTAGCAATATGGCGAGATTTAAAAGAGGTTCCCAATAAGGAGAATAATAAGCAACTATCAACCTAGTATCTGCTTTACATACTGTGTGTAAATTTTCAAAAGCTTTTTCTATATCATAAAAGTAACCCACAGTGTCCGATAAAATAATAAAGTCAAATTTTCCTTCAACCTTTTTTAAACAATCACTATTTTCTATATCCCCGTTTATAAAGGTAAGGCTATCATAGTTTTTCTTAGCCAATTCTATCATTTTCTTGCTAATATCTATGCCTACTCCATAACTAGGCTTTAAAGAAGATAATAAATGCCCATTTCCAGTACCTATTTCCAAAACTCTGCTATTTTCAGGGACAAACTCTCTCATTATTAAAATATCTTCTTCATAAAATCCCGAAGCTTTCCTAATCCATGCCTCTCTTGATTTAGCCAATTTATCAAAGTGTTTTTTAATACTATCCTTATAACTTTTATGAGATTTAGAGAGGTTTGATTTTTTTCTTTCTGATTTGATAGTATTATTCTTTAACATTAAAGCCCCTAATAATTTTATTATAATGATTTATAAATAATATTTTTTTTGAGAGATTTGTTTTTTAAAACACCCTTGACATCAAATATTATAGACGTGTTTTTATAATACTTAGAAATCTCTCGGTTAAAATCTTTTACCAAAGGCTCATGGGGTACAGCCAAGATTATGTAGTCATAACGCCCTACAGGTTTTGTCAATTTTAAACCATATGTTTTAAGTACTTCTTCTTTTTGAGCAACTGGATCATAGAGATCTAAGTTATATCCACTATTAGTGAAAAAATTTGCTAGTTCTGCCGCCTTTGAATTTCTAATATCTGGTACATTCTCTTTAAAAGTAACACCTATTTGTAATATTCTATCTTTCAAAGAAATATCTTTTTTTATTATACTAAACATCAAATTAGTCATTTCATCATTTAAATGACGTCCTGCTAATATTAATTTAGTATCATACCCTAATCCCTTAGCCAAATGAGCTAGGTAATAAGGGTCTACTCCTATACAATGTCCTCCTACTAAACCTGGCTGAAAAGGTAAAAAATTCCATTTTGTACATGCTGCCTCTAATACATCATAAACAGAAATATCTAAATGTTGGCAGAGCATGGCTACTTCATTAACAAATGCAATGTTAATATCTCTTTGTGCATTTTCAATAGCCTTAGCCATTTCTGCTATTTTGATGCTTTGAGCATAATATACACCCTTATGAATAATAGATTCATATATTTTGCCAATAATTTTAGTAATTTCTTTATTGCTACCTGACACTACCTTAATAATTTTTTCAATTGTATGCTTCTTATCACCAGGATTAATCCTTTCTGGACTGTATCCTAGAAAAAACCCTTTATTTAGTTTTAAATTAGATTCTTCTTCTATGATGGAACCACAAATCTTTTCAGTAACACCCGGATAAACTGTGCTCTCAAAAATAGCTATACCATATTTATTAATACTTTTTCCTACTATCCTGCAGGCTTTCTCTAAAAAAGATAAATCAGGTACATTATTTTTTTTTAATGGGGTAGGAACTGTAATAATATAAATATTTTTTTTGAAAATATCCTTAGGAGTACTTGTAAGCCTTAAATTTTTAATTTTTTTTAACTTCTCTATGCCTATCTCTCTAGTTAAATCTTTACCTTCTTTTAACTCATTTATACGGTTGGAAGAAATATCGAACCCGATGACTTTAAAAACTGAAGATAATTTTATTGCCAGAGGAAAACCTACATATCCCAGTCCAATTACTACTATTTCTGAATCAAGATAAAATGATTTTTTCATTCTATTTTCCTTTGTATTGCTATACCTAAATTTTATTAACCATTAAATCGTTATAAATTTTTATTGTTTCTTTTATAACTTCTCTTTCAGACATATCTTTTTCTACTAGACTTCTGCTATTTCTACCATAATGTTTTCTAATTTTATGACTCGTAGATAAGTATATTATTGCATCTGCCAATTGTACTACATTATCTACATCAAAAGTTACTGCATTAAAACCCGAAATTGCTACTTCTCTACAGCCAACCACATCAGAAGCTATTATAGGTTTTCCGCAAGCTGCCGCTTCCAATAAACTCAACGGTAAACCTTCTCTTTTACTAGGTAAAACTGCAATATGTGACTTTTCCCAAACACTTTTTATATCTGACACTTTGCCCACCCATTTTATATTTTTATTTTCCTTAATGGATTTTTCTATATATTTATCAGAGACAGATGATACATTTTCAAAATCTGGCTCTCCTACCAGCCATAATCTCACATCTTTTTTTTTATCTCTCAATATAGAAAAAGCTTTTATTAGGTTTTCTATGCCTTTATCTTTTAAAAACCTTCCAACAAAAGTTACTATTACAGGGGGGTATGGAGGCTCTTCTAGAAACGAATAATAATTTATATCTACCCCAGATCCTCTTATAATTTGGATTCTGTCATAATGGCAATTAAACTTTTTAAGTAATAATTTTTTATCATCATTATTTTGAACAATAACTTTTGTATTCTTTTTTCTCGAAATAAAATAAACTATTACAGTAAGTATTAGCCTTAAAATTTTTACTTTTATACTATTTGATAAGACTATAGTTCCCAATCCAGTAAAAGCCAAAACTTTACTAATATTATTGTTGAAAAATAAAGGTATACAGCCTGTTATAATCGATTGAATAGACACAAAATGTATAACTTGCGGGTCAATCTGAGAAATTATTTTTTTAATTTCTATAATATTTTTAATAAGTGAAAAAATATTTATAAAACCTCTGTTCCAACTTACTGGATAACATTCAATTCCTTTCTCCACTATTTTTTTTATATGTCCATTATCTCTGCAAACAACACAAACTCTATAACCTTTATCTTTTGCAGATAAAGCAAGATTAATCCTATGGGAAAGAAAATACCAATCTTCAGTTACTAAATATAATAAACAATTTTTCATAAAATTTTTCTAGCTGAAAATAATTTTAAAATCTATATGCCCCAATACTATATATTTAATTATAGCCAAATATTCATATAAAGAACCGTTAATGCGAGCAAAGGAATTTACATGCGGAATAAATTGAGAAATAATATTTTTTTTGGGAATATCATTTCTAATATTTGTTACAACAAATCCTTTCGTACGTAATACTAAATTCATCCTAAGATTATGAATAGGAGAAGTAGCTAAAGCTATAATGCCATTACCCAATTTATTAGTTTTTAATATATTTTTAAGATTGTGAGCTGTTTGAAAAGAATTTTTACTTTTATGATCTAAAATGATTAAACCTTCTGATAATAAATATTTTTTAGCAACAAAAGACTCTGCTGGAGCATTTTTAATAGTTTTCCCCCCAGAAATTATTAAAGGGACACCAAAACTTTCTGCAGTCTTATAACCTTTTATCGTTCTTATTATTGTTTCTTTTGAACCATACCAATTATTTAGAGAGTCACTATATATGCCAGCAGTTGGAACTAAAACAAATGAAATATTTTCTTTAGTAGAATAAGTATTGCTGTTATTTTTAAGTGGATATTCTAAAATAGTATTTAATAAAGGCAAGGATGAAATTAAGAAAAAAATAAAAATCAATTTAAAAAAAAAAAATATTTTTTCTCTAGATCCTACAATAATTATAAGCAACATAAACCAAATAAATGGCATTGGAAAATAAACAAGACTATAAAGTATATCTTTCATTTATAATAGTCCTTTTGCTTTCATCCATTGATCATAAACTAATAATGTCCATAATTGCCAAGAAGTATCTTTTTTGCCGCTGAATAAATTCACTTTCCAAGCTTCAACTAAGGACTTATCAACTATACCTATTTTTTCTAAATTTTTAAAATCACAAACTTTCTCTACTAATAATTTTAAATCTTCTGATAGCCAATTTGCAATAGGTATTTCAAAACCTTTTTTAGGAAAATTTAATGACCAATCAGGAAGCCTTTTTGAAAAAGCATCTCTTAATATTTTTTTTCCTTTAAACATTCCAACTTTATATCTACCTGGCAATCTAAAAGAAAATTCTACCAAATCCCTGTCTAAAAAGGGTGATCTGACTTCTAAACTATTAGCCATGCTCATTCGATCTACTTTGACTAACATATCTCCAGGCAGTGATAAGCCAATATCTCCGGCTAACATAGAATTTATTGAATCATCAATACCGATTCTGTGATTAAGTAAAATAGTGCTAGTTTTAAGACCACTATCACCCAATAATTTTTGCATATCACTATCATTAATTTGTTCAAGCCATAAGGCCTGTCTTTCTTCTGGAATAGGTGACAAAGTTAATAAAAACCTTCTAATTCTTCTTGAAAGCTCACCTATATTGCTATCTTTATTCTCGACTAAGTTATTGGCAATTATATTTCTTAATTTATAAGGAATGGCATTTCCAAATCTAGACCACCTTTCCCCTAAATATTTTCTATACCCTCCAAAAACTTCATCGCCACCATCACCTGACAAGGCCACGGTAACCTTTTGTTTAACTTTTTGTGAAAGAAAATAGAATGGAACTGCACTACTATCTGCAAATGGTTCATCACAAGCTTCAAAAAAAAGAGGTAATTTTTTTAGAACATCTTCTTTTGAAATTTCTAGATTATAATGTTTCATACCGAAGTAATTAGCTAGTTTTTTAGCATGTGGACGTTCTTCGTAATACGCAGATGCACCTCTAAAGCCCATAGTAAAACATGGCAAATCTGCATCTAAATTAGCAAGAGCTGCTACGATAAGACTAGAATCTAATCCTCCTGATAAAAAAACACCAACTGGAACATCTGATACAAGCCTTCTTTCAACAGAGACATCAAATAATTTAACCAATTCTTTTTCTATAAAATTTTTATCTAAATATAATTCTTTATTTTTTGGAATATTGTACCACCTGGTAACTTTAAATGATTTTTCATCAAATTCTAATATGCTTCCACTCGGTACTTTTTTGGCATTTTTATATATGGTTAAGGGTTCACTTATAAATCTTAACTTAAACAAACTTTTTAATGCTAATGTGTCTATTCCACCAGTATTTATTATTTTTTCTAATGCTTTTAGATCGGAAGCAAAAGCTATAGATTTATTATTTATAGAATATAATAATGGTTTTTTTCCAAAAGGATCTCTTACCAAAAATACTTTTTTATTCTTTTTATCCCATATTACAAACGAAAACATTCCTTTAATTTTATCTAGAGCATTAATTCCCCATTTATCCCATGCAGCTAAAAGGACTTCACAATCACTTTTTGATTCAAAAGTATAGCCTTCTTTCTGAAGAATCAGTTTTATCTCATTAAAATTATAAATTTCTCCATTATAAACTATAATTTTACCATATTTATGCATAGGCTGAATTCCA
>CAZNVN010000008.1:29344-35016 GCA_964576635.1 uncultured Rhodospirillaceae bacterium | reverse complement strand
ATCTGTATGCCAACGCTGATTAACTTTTTGATATATTACCTGCTCATCTTTGTCTGTGAGATGCTTCCCTTCCAGAGTAACATTAGCCACATGATAAGTTTTAGAAGAGTCCTTTGTCTTATTTGCCTCAGGAAAGATTTCTAAATCTCCAAAATATTCTGTAAATCTAAGTTGTTCTTCATCATTTAAATTTTGTTTCTTAAAAACTAGAACATGATAATCAAAAAATAACTTTTCAATAGTTTCTATAGAATCATTGGTTAAGTCTTTAGATAAATCAATATTATCTATAGAAATACCAAAATGATCACTTAGTGAATTAATTTTCCAATTATTTAATGACATGCTTACATACTAATAATAATAATAATTTATTCAATTATTAATCATTCTAGAAAGAGCTTTCAAAAAGTCCTCCATCGAGTAGTAAGTTTTGACCAGTAATATAACCTGCATGAGTGCTACACAGGAAAGCGCATGCTTCCCCAAATTCTTCAGGATTGCCAAAGCGTTTTGCTGGAACACTGGAGGTCATTTGATTAGCAATGATATTAATACTCTCATTTGTCATTTTAGCTTTAGCATCAAGTCCTTGTCTTAAACGATCAGTATCAAACATACCAGGTAATATATTATTTATTGTTACATTATGCTCAGCTACTGAACGAGCTACTCCTGAAAGAAATGCTGTTAAACCAGCTCTCGCTCCGCTAGAAAGATCAAGCCCAAACATAGGTTTTTTTACAGAAATAGAGGTAATATTAACTATTCTACCGAATTTTCTTTCTATCATTCCATCTATAACTTTTTGAACAAGCTCTATTGGAGTAATCATATTCATATTTATACCATCGACGATAGAGTCTTTATTTAGGTCTCTAAAATCTTTAAAAGGTGGGCCACCGTTATTATTTACTAAAATATCTGGTTGGGGACAGACGTCCAATAAAGCCTGCCGTCCCTCCTCAGTTGAAACATCAGTACAGACTACTTGAATATTTATATTAGAAAACTTCTTAGATATAGCTGAAGCAGTCTCACTTAAAACCTTCTGATCTCTTCCATTTAAGACTATATTTACCCCGTTAGCAGCAAGTGAGCTTGCGCATGCTTTTCCCAAACCTCTGCTAGAAGCACAAATAATTGCTGATTTTCCTTGAATACCTAAATCCATGTTACACACTCCTTTTTTATATTAACCAGTCTGGAACAGGTAAATTTTTTGATTCCAAAAACTTAGCATTAAATATTTTACTGGAATACCTAGTACCATAATCACACAAAATAGTAACTATTGTATGACCTGGCCCTAATTCTTTTGCCATTTGAATTGAACCAGCTACATTTATACCTGAAGAAGGACCAAGGCATAACCCTTCGTTTTTAAGCAATCTAAATATCGTTTCTAAAGCATCTTCGTCAGATACTTGGGTGGCATCATCTATTTTTGCCCCTTGTAAGTTTGAGGTAATTCTGCTTTGCCCTATACCCTCAGTAATAGAGCTCCCTTCAGCCTTTGCTTCACCATACTTTATCCATGTATACATACCTGAACCCATAGGGTCAGCACAGATAATTTTAATGTTTTTGTTTTTAGATTTCAAACCCTCGCTGGTACCAGCAATAGTTCCTCCAGTACCTATAGAAGAAACAAAGCAATCTATATTAGAATCAGTTTGTTCCCAAATTTCTTTTGATGTTCCTTCTATATGTGCTCTCTTATTTGAAACGTTATCAAATTGGTTAGCCCAAAAAGCACCTCTCTTATTAGCAATACTACCTGAAGTTCTTATATAATTGCCAGGATCTGAATATGGTAATGCTGGGACAAGCATCAACTCTGCACCTATGTTTCTGAGTTCAGATTTTTTTTCTTCGCTCTGAGTTTCTGGCATAACTATTAGTGTTCTATATCCTAAAGCCTGACCTATCAACGTCAGTCCTATTCCTGTATTACCTGCAGTCCCTTCTACTATTAAACCACCTGGCTCTAGTAATCCTTCTTTTTCAGCATCTCTTATAATTTTTAGTGCTGCTCTGTCTTTTACAGATTGTCCTGGATTAAGAAACTCTGCTTTTCCAAGTATATTACATCCTGTAGATTCTGATGCCTCCCTTAATTTTATCAAGGGGGTGTTGCCTACCAAATCAATAGTACTTTTAGATATCACAAGAATCTTCCTTTATGGGAAGCATATCACAAAATTCTTCCTTGCTAGAAATTTTACTTGGAAGGATCAGACAAAGTTCTAAGATATGGCTTTACTGTTTTCCAACCCTGAGGAAACAATTTTTTTGCTTCTTCGTTATTAACAGCAGGAACAATGATGACATCATCACCTGAGCGCCAATTAGCTGGAGTAGCTACTTTATAATTTGCAGTAAGCTGACACGACTCTAATACTCTTAATATCTCATCAAAATCTCTCCCGCTGCTCATAGGGTATGTCAAACTCATTTTAATACGTTTATCTGGTCCAATTAAAAATACAGACCTAACTGTCAAGTTATCAACTGCAGTTCTACCTGAAGAACTTCCAGATATATCTGTAGGCAACATATTATACAATTTAGCCACATCTAAATTTTCATCACCAATTATTGGATATTCAAGTTTAGCACCCGACACTTCTTCTATATCCTTAGTCCATTCGGTATGATCGTTAACACTATCAACACTCAAACCTATAATTTTACAATTTTTCTTTGCAAACTTATCTGACATCTTTGCTAATGCACCTAATTCAGTCGTACAAACAGGAGTAAAATCTTTAGGATGAGAAAAAAGTACAGCCCAGCCATCTCCTATCCATTCATGAAAATCTATCTCTCCAATAGTAGTAACCGCTCTAAAATTAGGCGCTATATCATTTATTCTTAAAGACATTGATTGTTACCCCTTTTAGTAAAAAATAATTAACAATTGTTTATTATATAAATGTTGATTTGTCGACAAATTATGCTATAAAACATACAATATAATAAATTTTTAGTATAATTTTCTAAAATAAAGGATAATTTAAGTATTTTGTTTCAAAAAAGAAAAATTGATATGATAGACTTTCAAATATTATCTATCCTACAAAAAGATGCTACTTTACCGGTAAAGGATATTGCTAAGAAAGTTGGTCTCTCAAATACTCCTTGTTGGACTCGTATACAAAAACTTCAAGAATTAGGAGTGATTAAGCGCAAAACTGCAGTTTTAGATCCAGAAAAACTTGGTTTTAACAATCGTGTATTTATATTTATTAAGACTAATCAACATAAAAAAGAGTGGGCTGATAAATTTAAAAAATATATTCTAAACCAAAGACAAGTAATAGGATTATATAGAATAAGCGGTACGTTTGATTATCTGATAAATGTTTTAGCTAAAGATATAGGTGATTTTGATCAATTCTATCAAAATTTAATAGAAAATATTGAAATATACGATGTTAGCTCATCATTCGTTATGGAAGTAATGAAAGAAAACACTGAAGTACCTATTCAAAGTTTAGAATAATTCATAAACCTATACCTAAATTTGACAACAATACTTCATATTGTTAGATTCAAAGCACATGAAGAAAGGGTCCTTGCGATCCTTGCCAACCTGCCAAACTCAGGCAAGGTGGTGGTCTGGATGATTAGACATGTGGCCAATTAGGCAATTATGTGAGTTTTATATCCCTCCCCACCCCTAGCCTAAGAAGGGGTGATAAGATGGGATTAGGTCTGGAATATCAAAATATTTCTCTTGAAATATTTCCTTTTGTGAAGGAAAAAAATAATGTTGCCCTCAGCAACAATATTAAAATTTTTGAAAACATTGGACTAAAATTTATTTCAGTAACATATGGTGCTAGCGGCTCTATACAAAATAACACTTTATCCCTTTTAACAAAAATTTCTAAAAAAACATCCCTAAATCTAGCAGCTCATCTGACCTGTGTTAATAGCAATCAACATTTTATTAAAAAAATATTAAATTATTACTGGAGTAATAATATAAAAAATATAGTGGCTTTAGGGGGTGATAGACCAAAAGTATCTATAAGATCAGATTATAATTATGCCTACCAATTAGTTAAAGATATTAAAGAAAATAATAAGTTTAATATTTCTGTAGCATTTCATCCTGAAGGACATCCTAATGACAAAGATATTGTTAAAGAAATAAACAATTTAAAAATAAAATTTGACTATGGCGCGGATCAAGGCATAAGCCAATTTTTTTTTAATGCTGATCATTTTATTAAATTCAGAGATAAAATAAATAAAAAACATCCTCACATTAAACTTATACCTGGAATAATATTGATATCTAATTTTGAAATGATAGAAAGATTTGCTTTAAAATGTAAAACACATATTCCAGAAAAAGATAGAAAATTGTTTAATTCTACTAAAGATAATAAGAACGTATCAGATAAAATTTCGATTGAACATGCTTATAATTTATGTTTAAAACTAAAATCTGAAGGCATTACTGATTTTCATATATATACACTCAACAAATTTCCTATGACCCTAAAACTTTTAAAAATGTTGAAATAAATAGCTGGTAACATGTCAAATTATTCTAAAAAAAATATTAAAAAAGATAAAACAAAACTCATAGAAAAAATTCTTAAAAAAAGAATACTTTCTCTAGATGGGGCTATGGGAACAATGATTCAAAACCTAAATTTATCAGAAAGTGACTTTCGTGGAAATATATTCAATGATCACTATAAAGAATTAAAAGGTAATAATGATATATTATCTATTACACAACCCGAGACCATAAAAAATATACATTTATCTTTTCTTGAATCAGGTGCTGACATAATAGAAACAAACACATTTAATGCAAACAGAGTTTCTCAAGATGATTATGCATTAGGCGATAAAACTTTTGATATAAATCTATCATCAAGTAAATTAGCAGTAGAATGCATAAAAAAATTCTCTTCAGAAAATAAACCAAGATTTGTCGCAGGTGTCTTAGGTCCAACAAACAAAACGCTCTCAATTTCACCCGATATTACAAACCCTGACTATTGATCGTTATATTTTGATGAACTAGTAAATGTTTACCAAGAAGCGCTTTATGGATTAATTTACGGAGGATGTGATATAATATTAATAGAAACTATATTTGATACTTTAAATGCAAAATCTGCAATTAAAGCAACTCAAAATACTTTTGAAGAATTAAATATTAAGTTACCCATAATGATATCTGGAACAATTACAGATGCTTCAGGTAGAATTTTATCTGGTCAAACCCCCACAGCTTTTTGGCATTCAATAAAACACGCAAATCCCATAAGCGTAGGATTTAATTGTGCCTTAGGAGCAGACAGTCTTAAACCATATATTAGAGAATTATCTGATATAGCTGAAGTTTACACTAGTATCCACCCAAACGCGGGCATACCAAACGAACTTGGACAGTATGAGCACACTCCAAAATTTATGTCTGAACAACTTTTTGAACTAGCTCAAAACAAACATATAAATATTGTTGGAGGGTGCTGCGGAACAACTCCGCATCATATTGAACGTATTGCCAAATCTGTCTCTACAATAAAAAACATAAGATCTCTACCAAAAATCAAACCATTAACTAACTTAAGTGGCTTAGAAACACTTTCTTTTAATAATGTTACTGGATTTGTTAATATAGGAGAAAGAACAAATAT
>CAZNVN010000008.1:24294-29334 GCA_964576635.1 uncultured Rhodospirillaceae bacterium | reverse complement strand
TATTTTAGCGTATGATGGAACTGATGATTTGCCAAATATAACAGGTTCATCTAAATTTGCTGAAGCTATTAAACAAGAAAAATATGATCTAGCTCTAGAAATAGCAAGACAGCAGGTAAATAATGGAGCTCAAATAATAGATATTAACGTAGATGATGCTTTACTTGATGGGAAACAAGTTATGCATAAATTTTTAAATCTAATTGCATCAGAACCTGATATTTCCAGAGTCCCTATTATGATAGACTCGTCAGACTGGGAAGTAATAGTAACTGGTCTTAAATGTATACAAGGCAAAGGTATAGTAAACTCCATAAGTTTAAAAGATGGAGAAGAACAATTTTTACATAAAGCTAAAACAATTCAATCATATGGAGCTGCTTCGGTAGTAATGGCATTTGATGAGAAAGGACAAGCTGACAGATATTCTAGAATGATTGAAATCTGTAAACGTGCTTACAAATTATTAGTTAACAACATAAATTTTTCTCCAACAGATATAATCTTTGATCCTAATATTTTCCCTATAGCGACTGGAATTAAAGAACATGAAAATTTTTCCTTAGACTATCTAAATGCGGTTAAAACCTTAAAAAAAGAATTTCCCCTTGTATTAACAAGTGGTGGAGTAAGCAATATATCATTTTCTTTTAGAGGAAATCTTGGAATTAGACAGGCAATGCATTCCATATTTTTATACCACGCCATGAAAGCTGGTTTAGATATGGCAATTATTAATGCAGGACAGCTATCTATATATGAAAATATTGACCCAAAACTAAGAAGCAAAATAGAAGATGTCATATTTAATAAACATTTAGATGCAGCAGATCAACTTTTAAAAATAGCAGAAAACAGTTCTATAAAATCAATTACTAGTAAAAATGTACAGAATTGGAGAAAGCAAAATGTCAACAAACGTATAGAATATGCCCTTATTAATGGAATAGACGATTTTATAGTAGATGATGTTGAGAAACAAAGATTAGACAAAATGAGTCCTTTAGAAATTATAGAAGGTCCTTTAATGAAAGGCATGGGCATAGTAGGAGATCTATTTGGATCAGGAAAAATGTTTCTACCGCAAGTAGTAAAAAGTGCTCGTGTAATGAAAAAAGCAGTTGGCTATTTATTCCCTTATATGAAGAAAGATACAGAAAATAATAAATTTAAACAACCTATAGTGATTATAGCCACAGTGAAAGGAGATGTTCATGACATAGGTAAAAACATAGTATCTGTAGTAATGCAATGTAATAATATAAAAGTCATAGATCTAGGAGTTATGGTTCCATCGCAAAAAATAATAGAATCTATTAGAAAATATAAACCTGACATTGTAGGACTCTCAGGGCTAATTACTCCATCTTTAAATGAAATGGTTAAAGTAGCTGAAGAGCTAAAACATCAAAATATTAATATTCCTCTCCTGATAGGAGGTGCCACTACTTCTCGCCTTCACACAGCGTTAAAAATTCTTCCTAAAAACCTTGGTCCAACCATTCACGTAATAGATGCTTCTCGATCAATTCATATTCTAAATGCACTAATCAATCCAATTAAGAAAGAAATTTTTGTTACAGATATAAAAAAAGAATATTCCCAACTAGTAGATAAACACCTTAAAGGAAATAAACCAAATTTAATTACCTTATTAGAAGCAAGGAAAAATAGAAAAAAAATAAGTTGGAAGAACTATGAAGCTACTATCCCAGAATTCATTGGAACCAAATTAATAGATAATATTAAGATTAGCGAAATATTAGATTATATAGATTGGACTCCTTTTTTTCAAACCTGGGAACTAAGAGGAAGATATCCAAAAATATTTAAAGATAAATTAGTTGGAAAAGTAGCAAAAGAATTATATCAAGATGCGTTAGAAATGTTAAGTTTAATAACATCTAAGAATTTATTAAAACCAAAATCAATAATTGGATTTTATAGAGCAAATTCAAATAATGAAGAAATAAAAATATATGACAAAGAAAACAATTTAATAAATAAATTTCTATTTTTGAGACA
Source organism: uncultured Rhodospirillaceae bacterium (assembly GCA_964576635.1). Classification (GTDB taxonomy): domain Bacteria; phylum Pseudomonadota; class Alphaproteobacteria; order TMED109; family TMED109. The sequence goes on along the minus strand of CAZNVN010000008.1, from coordinate 27,309 downwards.
GCAATTAAAAAAATCAAAAAATATTAAAAATTTATGTCTTTCAGATTTTATAGCTCCTAGTGATTTTATGATTAATGATTATCTAGGATTTTTTGCAGTAACTATAAAAAATAATTTTTCTAATAATTCTGAACTAGACCTTAAAAATGATGATTATAACTCGATTATGTTCAAAGCGCTCTCTGATAGATTAGCAGAAGCATTAGCTGAAAAAACACATTTAGAAGTTAGAAAAAATTTCTGGGGATATTCTAAAAATGAAAAATTAACTTCTGATGATTTGATTAAAGAAAAGTATCATGGAATTAGACCTGCACCTGGCTACCCAGCTTGCCCCGACCATTCACATAAAAAAGGTATACTAGATTTATTAGATGCAAAAAAAATGATTGGGATAGATCTGACAGAAAATTATGCAATGACCCCGCTATCGTCTGTGGCTGGATTTTATTTTAATCATCCAGAGAGTCGTTATTTTGGTGTTGCAAATATCGCCGAAGATCAATTAAAAATCTACGCAGATAAAACTAAAATCCCACTAATACGAGCAAGAAAATTATTTTCAGAAATAATAGAATAATTAATCAGTGAACTTTATAATAACTGCCATCTAGAGATAGATATTTTTTTTTCTCATCTTTATAAAAAGTTTTCTCTCCTGAATCTATAAGTACTTTTAACATACCCGTTATAGGCAAGTTTTCTTCTTTACATTTATTTATAAACTCAAGATTTCCAGCTAAATCAAGTAATTCAAATGGTCCTTTAGACCAAGCAAAGCCCCAACGCATCGCCCTATCAATGTTTAATATATCATCTGCAATTTCTGGAATTAAATTAGATGCATACCATAAAGTATATCCCATAATACTCCAAGACAGTCTTCCCTCTATAGTATCTTCAAATATAACTGATATATCTTTATCAAAATCAAATTTTTTCTCAGCTCTCCATGTTTTTTCTTCAAGATCAAAAACTTCTTTTAATTTCTCACCATTATCAAGTTTTTTTATCCTATAAAATCCGCCTCCCGTTTTTCTACCAAGCTGTCCATTATTAAACATTTCTAATTCTACTTTAGGTAAATTTACAAAACCTCTTCCTATATCATTGTTAGGTAAATTTTTAGAAAGATTTAGTCCTACTGCGTGCATAACATCCAAGCCTATAAGGTCAATTAATCCATATAATCCGGTAGGAGGTAATCCCATGGGTTTTGACATTAATGCATCAACCTGCTCAACCGTTATACCCTCTCTTCTTAAATTAGCTGAAGTATGTAACCCTTTTAATAGAAAAAAACAACCAATTCTATTACCTATAAAATTTACTGTATCTTTCCCATGAACAACTCCTTTAGAAAAAACATTTTCCAAAAAAATTTTTAAAGTCTCAATTACATCTTTGGAAGTTTTTTCCCCAGGAATTAATTCACACAGATTCATAACTCTCACTGGATTAAAAAAATGTGTAATACAAACACTTTTTAATAAATCTATTGAAGAATATTTTGTTATTTCTCGAAGAGGAATGCCCGATGTATTTGAACTTACAATCGCATTAGAACCTTTGTATTCTTCTATCTTTTTAAAAATATCTTGTTTTATTTCTATATTTTCTACCACTACTTCACATATCCAATCAAAATCTTTTATCTTATCAAAATCTTTACCAAAACTGCCCACTTCAATATTATTTTTTTTAGAAACATCAGATAAAGCTGGAGTACGTCCTAGTAAAAGAGCATCACGTCCCTTAGCCGCTGCTTCTTCCGATATATCTAACAGTAAAACTTTACAGTTTTTTTCTGCAGCTAATGCGGCTATACCCGACCCCATAGTTCCTGCACCTAAAACAGCTACTGAATTAATATTTGAAGTCATAAATTTTCTCCTAAAAGTAGATGAAATAATATTTATTTGTATTTTTCTTATTTCTGATAAAAAATACACTATAATAATATTTTTTAAAACAGGTAAAATTATCTATGGTTAAACCAAAATTTTTAAAATTTAGCACATTAAGTCTTCATGCAGGACAAAAGCCAGACCCAAAAACAGGCTCTAGAGCTGTACCTATATATCAAACCACATCATATATGTTCAATGATACTGATCATGCAGCTGCCTTATATAACTTGGAACAACCTGGACATATATATTCAAGAATATCGAATCCTACTATATCGGTATTAGAAGAAAGACTTTCTGCATTAGAAGGAGGTGTAGGAGCCGTAGCAACAGCTAGCGGAATGGCGGCATTTTTTTTAGCCGTTGCAACTTTAATGGATAAAAACAGTCATATAGTATCTTCTGGGTCAATATATGGAGGAACACATAATATCCTATCGTATACTTTTCCAAGGTTTGGAATTGAAACTACTTTTGTTGATCCCCGTGAACCTCAAAATTTTAAAAAAGCTATTAAAAAAAATACTCGTCTAATTTTTGCAGAAACAATTGGTAATCCTAATGCTGAAGTTTTAGATATTGAAAAATTATCTAAAATTGCCCACGAAGCAAATATTCCATTAATGGTTGATAGTACTTTTACTACTCCTTATTTAATGCAACCTATTAAATTTGGTGCCGATATAGTAATGCACTCTTTAACTAAATTTATAGGTGGTCACGGAATAGCTATTGGTGGGATAGTAATAGATAGTGGAAAATTTAATTGGAAAAATAGTAAAAAGTTTCCTAATTTAACGAAACCTTATGATGGGTATAATGGATTAATATTTGATCAAGAATTTGGGGTACATGCTCTCACTATGAGAATGAGAGCTGAAGGTATGAAAGATTTTGGAGCTTGTTTAAGTCCTACTAACGCTTTTCATATTTTACAGGGATTAGAAACATTACCTATTCGAATGGATAAACACGTAGAAAATACTAGACACGTAGTATCCTTTTTAAATGAATGTGAAGAAATAGAATGGATAAATTATCCATCCTTAAAAAGCCATCAAGACTATAATCTAGCTCAAAAAATATGAATAACTTTAGAAGACTT
>CAZNVN010000008.1:17724-24284 GCA_964576635.1 uncultured Rhodospirillaceae bacterium | reverse complement strand
CTATAATTTAGCAAAAAAGATATTGCCAAAAGGAGCTGGTGCTATTTTTAGCTTTGGAATTAAAGGTGGAAAAGCTGCAGGTAAAAAATTAATTGAAAATGTTTCTTTAGCCTCACATCTAGCCAATGTTGGAGATGCTAAAACTCTTATTATTCATCCCGCTTCTACTACACACCAGCAAATGAGTAAAAAAGCACTTGAGAACGCTGGTATTAAAGAAAACTTAGTAAGAGTTTCTGTAGGTTTAGAAGATCCATCAGATATAATAGATGATTTAAAGAATGCAATAAGAAAATCTCAAAAAGATTAATTATGAATATTAAAATTAACAATAAAAATATAAATATTCGTACCGGAGGATACGATCTAAAAAATAAAAATAAAGCTCTTATGTTGATACATGGAGCTGGAATGGATGGAAGTATATGGCAATTACAAACTAGATACTTAGCTAGCAAGGGAATAAGAACTTTGGCAATAGATTTACCAGGACATGGATTTTCAGATTCTCCTTCTCTAAAGTCAATCGATAAAATGAGCGATTGGTGTATACATCTTCTTCATTACCTAAAAATAAAGTTTGCAATTGTTGCAGGACACTCAATGGGTTCTTTAATAGCTTTGGAAATAGCAAAAAAAGAAAATAAAATGATCAAAGCTATTTCCTTATTAGGAACATCTAATATTATGCCAGTGCATCCTGATTTAATTGCCGCCTCTGAAAATGATATAACAACAGCCTCATTGCTTATGACCGACTGGTCTCTGAGCAAAAAACAACATCTAGGAGAGCACCCTGCACCTGGATATTGGATGATTGATTCTTCTGCCAGACTTATTCAAAATTCACCAAAAGGTTCTCTTACAAATGATTTAAAGGCTTGTAATAACTATAAAAATGCTTCTAACTCAGCAAAAAGTATTTCACAAAAAGTGCAAATCATAGCAGGGGAAGAGGATAAGATGACACCTACAAAAAATGCAAAAATATTAGCTGAAGATATAGATAACGTAGACTTAAGAGTAATTCCATATACTGGACATATGATCATGATCGAACAACCTGATATTATAGCTAATGAATTATACAAATTTACTCTTAGGAATTTACTATAATTATGATAAGGATGCTCTATTATGACCCTTAGAAAAATATTATTTTTAATTTTTATCTTTTCTTTTTACTACATAAATTTTGCAAAAACAGAATGTCTGAGTGACAAAAAAGTTTTAGAAATAATTAATAACTCTCCTCATACACCTATAGAAGGAATTAGTGGAAACATAACTCTTGAAGAAGCTTATTGTAGTCAAAATAAATTTATTAAAGTACTGAAAAAAAAATTGGGAAAACCGATAGGATATAAAGTTGGTTTTACAGGAAAAGCTACACAAGAGAGGTTCAATATTAATACACCTGCTATAGGGATTTTATTCAAGGCCATGTTTATTGAAAATGGTGGATCCATAAATAAAAATTTTGGACATAGAACTCTAATAGAGCCTGACTTAATGGTAATTGTTAAAGATTCAAAAATTATGAAAGCTAAATCTGAACTCGAAGCTGCCAAATATCTAGATACCATTCATCCTTTTATGGAATTACCTGCTTTACAAATAAAAAAAGGTGAACCTATAACTGGAGCTGTCATCGTAGCCATAAACATGGTAGCCACTAAAATGGTTATGGGGCCTGGAATACCTATTCAAGCTAATCAAGAGTTTATAGATGCTATGGGCACTATGGAAACTATATTTACCGATGAAAATAATGAAGTTATCCAGAATTCTCCTGGCTCTACCCTATTAGGCAATCCAATGAAAGTTGTACTTTGGTTAGTTAAAGAAATGAATAATAGAGGAGTTACTCTAGAGCCTGGTGATAGATTAAGTTTAGGTTCGGTAGGTAAGCTTTTTCCCCTAAAAGAATCAAATAAGACTTATACCTATTCTCTAATAGGACTACCGGGCGGTCCCAGTAATACTTATGTTCATATAGAATAATTTATTCAAGGTTAGTTAAAATATGTCAAGAAAAGTGTTCCTTAACAGTGATTATTTAGATGAAAATGAAGCCAAAATATCAATTTTTGATAGAGGTGTTTTGTTTGCTGACTCTGTTTATGAAGTTACAGCATTTATAGAAAATAAATTAATAGATTTTAAGGCCCATTTAGAAAGGCTAGAGCGATCACTAAATGAAATTAATATAGAATATAATTTAGATTATGATGAGTTTCTTGAAATACATAAAAACTTGATAAAATTTAATAACCTAGAGGACAAGGAAGGTCTAATCTATTTTCAAATATCAAGAGGAAATATAGATAGAGATTTTTTGATAAAAGATCAACAAGTTAAACCGAATGTCTTTTCATTCACTCAAAAAAAATCATTAACTAATGACCCTAAAATAGAAAAAGGACTACATATTATATCTTTAGAAGATTTAAGATGGAAAAGAAGAGACATCAAAACAACTCAACTATTGTACCCTTCTATTGCAAAAACTAAAGCTATAAGGATGGGAGCAGATGATGCTTGGCTTTTAGATGAAAACGGTGAGGTTACAGAAGGAACCTCGAATAATGCATACATTATATCTAATGACACAATTATAACTCGTCAATTATCAAACGATATTTTACATGGAATAACTAGACAAACTATACTACGAGTATCAAATGATCTTAAATTAAAAGTAGAAGAAAGACCGTTTGATATAGAAGAAGCTAAAAACAGCCAAGAAGCATTCCTAACTTCTGCTTCTACTTTAATAGCTCCAGTTATTAAAATAAATGATAAAGTTATAGGTAATGGAACTATAGGTCCTATTACCAAAATATTAAGAGAAACTTATGTTAAAATTAGCATAAAAAATGGAATTTAAGTCTATATAGTACCAGTCATCATTAGAGAGATACAATGAGAATAAAAGTAAAACCTTTAAATATGCTAATAATAGAAATCTTTAATAAAGCAGGATGTCATAAAAACGAAGCCATAAAAATAGCAAAATATTTGATAGAAGCAAATTTAACCGGTCATGACAGTCATGGAGTAATTCGTACAATTAGATATATCTCAGGATTAGAAAATAATACAATTAAAGCAAATGTAAAACCAATACTAGAAACTGATTCTGCCAATTACTGTGTCATAGATGGAGATGGAGGATTTGGTCAAATTGTTGGTCCTTATGCTTGTAATTTAGGTATTAAAAAAGCAAAAAAATTTGGAAATGCTATAATAGCAATAAAAAATTCTTCTCACTTAGGAAGAATTGGGGACTTTGCTGAGATAGCAGCAGAAAACAATATAATTTCTATACATTTTGTTAATAGTAATGGTCTTGGCATATTGGTAGCCCCCTTTGGATCTTACCAACAACGTTTTTCTACTAATCCTTTTGCGGCAGGCATTCCTATCAAAAACAAAAAACCATTTATACTAGATTTTGCAACCTCATATGTATCAGAAGGAAAAATATATGTTGCAAATCAAGGAGGAAAACCTTTACCGCCAGGTTCATTAGTAGATGAAAAAGGTCAAGATTCAGCGGATCCATTTGTTATATATGGAACAAGAGATCCAGTTCCAAAAATAAGAAAAGGGAAAGGTGCTATTAAAGCAATGGGAGATCATAAAGGCTCTGGTTTAGCTTTTTTATGTGAATTTTTAGCAGGTGCACTAACTGGTAGCGGCATGACAATGAACGGAAAGAAAGCCTTTAGAAATGGAATGTTTTCTATTTATATAGACCCATCATCTTTAACTAATCAAAAGAATTATGAAAAAGAAATTTCTGAATACATTAAATTTTTTAAATCTGCCGCTCCCATAAATAAGAACAGTGAGGTTCTTGTACCTGGAGAACCAGAAAATAAAAACAGAAAAGAGAGGAGAAAAAACGGGATACCGCTAACTAAAATTACGTGGAACGCTCTTAAAGAGATAGCTGAAAAGCTTAATATAAATCCAGAATTTATTCAAAACTGCCAAAAATAAAGTTACCAAATACTAAATCATTCTTTCAAGTCGAGTACGAATTAGCTCCTCGGATTCAGCCATAATTCGATCCACTAGTTCTTGAACAGTAGGAATATCATGTATAAGACCCGCTACCATGCCACAGGACCAAGGGCCTGCGTCCATTTCTCCTTCCAACATTACACTTGGATATACACCAGCTACTTCTTTAATTATGTCATCAAATTTTATATGAGATCCAAGCTCTTTCTCTTTTTCTAATATACGTTCCACAGCTGCATTATTTAGAACTCTTTCAGTATTACGTAAAGGTCTCATAACCAGTCGCGTATCAAGCTCAGTAGCAGCCAAAATAGCTTGTTTAACATTCTCATGTACAGGAGCTTCCTTGGTAGCGATAAAACGTGTTCCCATATTCATTCCCTCAGCCCCCATAGCTAGAGAAGCCACCAATGATCTTGCATCAGCCATTCCACCTGAGGACACAAAAGGTACTTTAAGCTCTTCAGCTGCCCGAGGTAGTAATATCATATTAGGGATATCATCCTCTCCTGGATGACCTCCACATTCAAAACCGTCTATTGAAAGTGCATCACAACCTAATCCTTCCGCCTTAAGGGCATGACGTACTGTCGTACATTTATGTATTACCTTCATTCCGTTTTCCTTAAGCATAGGTAACCATTTAGCTGGGTTATTCCCTGCTGTTTCAACTATCTTAACCCCACCATCGATAATTGCCTTAATATAACCAGGATAATCAGGAGCTTCTATAACAGGAAGAAAAGTAAGGTTTACTCCAAATGGTTTGTTAGTCATCTTATTGCAACGTTCTATCTCATTTGCCAAAGCCTCAGGCGTTTTCTGAGTAAGACCGGTAATTATACCAAGACCTCCTGCATTCGAAACAGCCGCTGCAAGCTCAGCAAAGCCGACATAATGCATACCTCCTTGAATAATAGGATGTTTAATTTCTAACATTTCAGTAATAAGAGTTTGCATTATATGTCTCCAATCATTATTTAAAACAAAGTGTTACAAATGATAATTAAGTTAATTTATTGCTATTATTAGCCAGCTTGTGTTTTGTTAGATTAACAAATTTATGACTATTATTACAAATTTAAAATAAAATTATATTTACTTATATTGTGATGCCACTTCATAATAAAATTCTAGATTTTGAAAATAATATATTAATATAGGAGTAAAATATGGAAAATAAACTATACCATGAAGGGTTAAAAGTTCGTAAAGAAGTGCTTTCTGAAGAATATGTTGATAAGGCTATATCGGGAGCAGACAGCTTTAACAGGGAGTTTCAAGAATTAATTTCAACCTATGCTTGGGGTGAAATTTGGACTAGAGATGTTCTTTCAAATAAACAAAGGAGTATAAATAACTTATGTATGCTATCTGCTCTAAATAAGTGGCAAGAATTTAGTATTCATTTTAGAGGAGCAATAAAAAATGGATGCACGTTAGCTGAATTAAAGGATGTATTACTACAAATTACCGTTTATTGTGGGGTCCCGTGTGGAGTAGAAGCATTCAGACATGCAAGAAAGATTTTAGAAGATGACGGTATAGATGTTGAAGAAGAATTTAAAAATAATGACTAAGAAAATTGGTTTTGTTGGTTTAGGAGACATGGGAAAACCAATAGCTTCGAATCTTAAAAATCATGCAATTAATTTAATGGTATACGACATTGCCGGAACAAAGAATAGAGCTCCCAAAAATACTATAGCCGCTAATTCTTTGACTGATCTTGTTAAATACGCTGACATAATTTTTATGTCAGTTCCAGACGTAGAAAGCTCTATGAATATTATTAATGAAGTTCTAAAGAGTAAGAGAAACTCATCAAAGATTATTATAAATTTATCTACTATAGGTGTTACAGAGACTCAAAAGATTTTAAATGTATTGGATACAACTCATATTACTTATATAGATGCTCCAGTTAGTGGAGGAAAAACAGGAGCAATTAATGCTAGTATCACAGTTATGTGGAGTGGTTCTAAAACAGTTCTAAAAGAGCTGGAACCTTATCTACATAGTTTTGCAAAGTCTATTATCTTTATAGGCAAAAAGCCAGGGCAAGGACAAGTGATGAAATTGTTAAATAACTTCTTATCAGCCGTCGCTTTATCTGCTACATCGGAAGCAATTTTATTAGGTTTAAAGAATAATTTAGATATGAAAACAATGCTAGAAGTATTAAATGTATCAACGGGAAAAAATAGTGCATCATTAGACAAATTTCCAAATAGAATAGCTACCCATACTTATGATGCAGGCTTTAGAATGTCTTTAATGAATAAGGATTTAGAATTATATATAAATGACGCAGTAAAAAATAATATACCAAAAGATATAGCTAATGTAGTAAAAAATTATTTTCAGTCTGGTATGGATAGCTTTCCTGAAGGAGATTTTACAGAAATATATAAAATTATTAGAGACAAATGATAGAATGGTGAGCGCAACAGGATTCGAACCTGCGACCCGCTGATTAAGAGTCAGCTGCTCTACCAACTGAGCTATGCGCCCTAAAAGATAAATAC